>DATLLK010000276.1:0-10162 GCA_035537895.1 Planctomycetota bacterium | reverse complement strand
CTGGAGGTCCACCGCGTCCTCGGCGAGGCACGCGGCCTCGCGGAGGCGGCTCCCCGGCTCTTCGGCGTCATCGGCCCCGGCCTGCGGATGGACATGGGCGTCCTGTGGTTGATCGAGCACCGCACGGGGGCGCTGCGATCGGCCTACGTGTGGCGCGGTCGCGGCGCGCACGCCGCCGGGTTCGAGGCGGCCGTCCGGCGCAGCGCGCTCGCGTCGGGCGAAGGGCTCGCGGGGGCCGCGTGGGCGCGCATGCTTCCCGTGTGGCGCGCGGCCAAGCCGGAGCGCCCCGAGCGCAGCGGCGACCGCGACCCCGTCGGCGACGCGGCGAGGGAGGACGGGCTGCGCGTCGGCCTCGCCTTCCCGATCCACGTCGGCCCCGAGTTCCACGGCGTCGTCGAGCTGGTCGCGCGCAAGGGCCGCCGCGACACCGAGGCCCTGACGATCGCCGCGCAGGTGCTCGGCGAGACGCTCGGCCAGTTCCTCGTGCGGCAGGGCGCGCTCCAGCGGCTCGGAGCCGGCGAGCGCCGCCTCGCCGAGCTCTTCGCCAACGCGCCGCTCGGGCTCCTCGTCGCCGACGCGAAGGGCCGCATCCTGCAGGCGAACCAGGCCGAGCTCGAGATGCTCGGCTACGCGCGCGACGCCTACGTCGGCCGCAGCCTCGTCGAGTTCTACGTCGATCCCGCCGCGCCGGCCGACCTGCTCGCGCGCGTCGGGCGCGGCGAGGAGGTCCGCGGCTTCGAGGCGAGGATGCGCCGCGGCGACGGGGCCGAGCGCTGGGTCCGCATCCACGCGAACGGCAGCTTCGAGGACGGGCGCCTGCTCCAGGTGCGCTGCTTCAGCCGCGACGTCACCCAGGAGAAGGAGGCGGAGCGCACGCTGCGCGAGAGCGAGGAGCGCTTCCGCCTCCTCGTCGAGGGCGCGAGGGACTACGCCCTCCACACGTACGACGCGGCCGGGCGCGTCTCGGCGTGGAGCCTCGGGGCGCAGAACCTCTTCGGGTGGACCGAGGCCGAGGCGACCGAGCTCGGGATCCCCGCCCTCTTCGGTCCCGAGGACCGCGCCGACGACGTCCCCTCGCGCATGCTCCACCTCGCCGAGGACGAGGGTCGCTTCCTCCACGAGGGCTGGCTCGTCCGCAAGGACGGCTCGCGCTTCTGGGCCCACGTGTCGCTGACGGCCGTGCGCGACCCGCTCGACCGCGTGACGCACGTCTGCCAGCTCACCCGCGACGCGACGGAGAGCCGGCGGGTCGAGGTCCTGCGCCGCAAGGGCGCCGAGCTCGAGTCGGCCAACAACGCCGTGCTGCTCGCCCAGCGGCGCACGGCGGAGATGCTCGAGGGGCTCCGCTCCTCGATCGAGGCGCCGGTGCTCGCGATCGAGCGCCTCGTGGCGCAGCTCGAGGCCGGCAGCACCGAGGACGCGATCCGCACCGCGCGGGCCTCCGCGACCGCGCTGCGCCGCGCGCTCGACCGCGCGAGCACGCAGGGATCGATGGGGGCGGCCTCCGGCGGCGTGCCGGGCTCGCCCGTCGACCTCTTCCGCCTCGCCTCCGAGGTGCGCGACATGCTCCGCGACGCGGCGGCGGAGCGCCGGATCCGCGTCGAGGTGGACGTGGAGGCCGACCTCGGGCAGGTGCTCCTCGCGCCCGACCGCCTGCGGCAGGTCCTGTTCAACCTCGTCTCGAACGCGATCCGGTTCAACCGCGACCGCGGGCGCGTGTCGGTCCGGTTCCTGCGCGAGGGCGACGTCGCGTTCCGCCTGGAGGTGGAGGACACCGGCGTCGGGATGCCCGAGGAGCGCGTGGCGTCGCTGTTCGACGCGAAGCCCTCCGAGCCCCCGGCGGGCGGCGAGGCGGCGAAGGTGGGGCTCCCGGCGACGCGACGCGTGGTCCTCGACCTCGGCGGCCGGATCACGGCGCGCAGCGCGCTCGGGCGCGGCTCCGTGTTCTCGGTCATCCTGCCCAAGACGCCGGCGTCCGCGCCCGCGTCGACCGCGCCCTCGTTCGAGGCGCCGGCGCTCGCGGGGAGCGCGCCGTCGCGCCGCGTCATCGTCGTCGAGACGGACCCCGCCGTGCGCGCGAGCCTCGGCTGGACGCTCGGGGGCGCCGGCTACGACGTCGCGAGCCTCGCGACGGTGGCCGAGGCGATCGAGTCGGCCGGCGAGCGCCGATGCGACGTGCTCGCGGCCGCGCTCGACCGCGAGGAGGCGGCGTTCGCGGACGTGGTGTCCGCGGTGCGCAGCGGGGGGGCGAGCCGCAACGTCGCCCAGCTCGTGGCCCTCGTGCACTTGGAGGACGGTCCGCCCGGCGCCGTCCTCGTCTCCGACGCGGTCGTTCGGCCCGCGGCGGCCGACCGTCTGTTCGCCGCGGTCGAGCGCGCCGGCGTCCCGCGCGGACGCAAGCGGGCCGTGCTCCTCGTGGACGGGGACGTCCCCGCCCTCGAGGCGTCCGCCCGCACCCTCGAGGCGCTCGGCTACCGGGTCGTGGCCGAGCCCGACGCCGACGCGGCGCTGCGCGCGGCGGCCGACGAGCCGCCCGCGGCCGTCATCGTCTCGCCGTTCCCGCTCGTCCTCGACGTCTTCCAGTTCCTGCACCACCTGCGGCGGATCCCCGACCTGCGCGAGGTCCCCGTGATCCTGTGCACGCCGCGCGTGCTCGACGCCGCCCAGGTCGCGGCGCTGCGCGCCTCCGCCGGCGTGCCCGAGGCGCGGCTGGGCGAGGTCCTCGCCGAGCTGGACCGGCGCTTCGTGGTCCCCGACCAGGTGTCCGCTGCAAGCGCGCCCCGCGGTTGACGCGCGGCACGCTGGCTAGGGGCGCTCGCGCCGGCCGAGCCGACCGGCGTCTCACCGTCCCCTGTGCTGCGCCTCCGTCTGCGGGAACCGTCCGGAACGGGCCGGCGCGCGGGATGGGGTGCGGAGCGCCGATGACGACGACGACGCGTACGCCTTGGTACGCGAGGAGGAGGAAGCGGCCGCGAGCGCCCCCAGCCCGCGCGCCGGGCTGCGGACTACGGCTTGCGCAGGGACTCCAGCAGCGCGCGCGTCGCCGCGGGGTTCATCTTGACCATCACGGGCCAGCCGCGGCCCGCGATCTCGAGGATGAGGACGGCGCGCGGGTCCCGGATGGTCTCCCCGTCGCGCCCGCGCCCCTCGTAGCGGGGGAGGACGCGAAGGGCGAGGTTGGTGTCGAGGTGGGCCTTCGTCGTGCCGCTCTCGAGGACCGCAAGGTACAGGCCGCCCTCGAGCGCCGCCGGCTCGTCGGGCGCGGGGTAGGCGCTCGACGCGAGCGCCTGCTCGAGCTCGTCCGCGAGACGCCGCGCGGCCTCGCGCGGCGTGCGGATCTCGGCGAGCCGCTTCGTCCCGAGGCGGAGGCGCAGCAGGAGCGTCCCGCCCTCGCGCGCGACGTCGAGGGAGAGGCCCGTCGTGCGCTCGACGGCCCGCCCCTCGGACAGCGCCTCGCCGGAGGCGTCGAGGTCCGCCGTGACCCGCGCGGGCTCGAAGAGGAGGGCGGCCACCGCGCGCTCGACGGCGTGGACGTCGGTCGCGCCGTTGGAGAGGACGACGACGACCGCGTCCTCCTCGAGCCAGCGCGCGTACTGGACCGCGTAGCCTCGAACGCCGCCCGCATGCGAGACCTTCTTCGTGCCACGGTCGGTCGTCTCGACCTTCCAGCCGCAGGCGTAGCCCTCGAGCGCGGGCGTGTAGAGCTTCTCCCTCGCCGCGGGGCCCAGCACCTTGTCGCCGCGCAGCGCGCGGTCCCACGCGAGCAGGTCGAGCGCCGTCGAGACGACCCCGCCCATCCCGCGGTAGCCCCAGCCCCAGTGCCATCGCGCCGCCGTCCACTCGGGGAGGCAGTCCGCGCACTTGCGCGTCGTGTCCCGGCCGGAGGCCGCCAGACGCTCGTCCCCGATGAACCCGGTGTCGACGAGGCCCGCCCGGGCGAGGAGCTCCTTGCGCACGTAGTCCTCGAACGGGTCCTTCGTGACGACCTCGACGATCGCCGCGAGCAGCGCGTAGCCGACGTTGCTGTAGGAGAAGCGAGCGCCGGGCTCGGCGTCGAGGGGCCGCGCGAGCATCTCGCGCACGTAGACGTCCCGGGTCCCCGACCAGGCGTAGGGCACGCCCAGCTCGGGGGAGAGGCCCGCCGTGTGGTGGAGCAGGTGGTCCACCGTGACCTTGCGCTTGTCCTTCGGCGCGCCCGGGAAGAACCGGTCGATCGTGTCGGAGGTCTTGAGCTTCTTCTGCTGCTCGAGGCGCAGGATCGCCGTCGCGGCGAACTGCTTGCTCGTCGAGGCGAGCTCGAACAGCGTGTCGGGGAGGTTCTCCTTCGCGTCGTAGTCGGCCGCGCCGTACCCCCTCGCGAGCAGGACCTCCCCGCCGCGCGCGACGAGGACGACGCCCCAGAACGCGTCGCCTGTCGCCTGCCCGACCGCCTGGTGGATACGCTCCCCGAGCGGGGTCGACACGTTGCGCGCGCGCTCGGGCTTCCCCCCGCGGGCGGACGCCATCGGCGCAGGGGCGAGCAGGAGGCCCGCGACGAGCAGGCACGCGACCCGCGCCGTCGCCGGCACGCGAACCGATCGACGCGGACTCCCCATGGCGCGCTTCCTCCGGACGACCCGCGGCACCACGACCGCGCGGGCGCGAGGGCGCAGGATACCGCCGTGCCCACGGGCCGTCCGGGGGCCCTGGGTCAACGGCCGTGGCGCGCGCGGCACCCGGTCGGGGATACTCCCCGGCCACCGAACCGTCCCTTGCGAGGCCTTCCCATGCGCCGATTCCTTTCCGCCGCGGCCCTGCTGTTGTCGATCGCGGCCGTCGCGCGCGCAGAGGACGCCGCCGCCCCGGCCACGGACCCCGTCGCGGACGGCGTCGCGCGCTTCCTCGGCGCGTCGGAAGCCGCGGCGCGCGAGAAGGCGGCGGCCGACCTCGTCGCCGCGAAGGCCGATCCCGCGCGGGTCGCGACGCTCCTCGCCGCGGGGCGCCCCCACGGGAAGGACGCGAAGACGGGATGGCAGGAGCGCATGCACCGCGGGGTCGACGGTGTCGAGCGCGCGTGGCTGCTGTACGTGCCGAGCGACTACGACCCGGCGAAGCCGCGCCCGTTCTGGATCGACATGCACGGCGGCGTCTCGATGCCCAACGCGCTCACGCACGAGGAACTCGAGCAGATGAAGTTCTTCTGGGGCAAGGAGGCGGAGACGCGCGGGTTCCTCCTCGCGCTGCCGGCCGGCCAGGCGGGCGCCGAGTGGTGGACCGAGAACGGCGCGGGCAACGTCCTCGGCATCCTCGCCACGGTGAAGCGGGAGTACGCCGTCGACCCGGACCGCGTCGTGGCGACGGGGTTCTCCGACGGCGGGTCGGGGGCCTACTACCTCGCCCTCACGCACCCGGACCCCTTCGCCGCGATCGTCCCGCTGAACGGCCACGTCGGGGTGGCGGGCGTCAAGGGGCTCCAGGTCCACCTGCGCAACCTCGTGAACATGCCGGTCTACGCCGTGAACACGGACCAGGACTCGCTCTACCCGAGCGAGGCGATCCGGCCCCTCGCGGAGGCGCTGAAGGCGCTGAGCGCCAACTTCACGTGGCGCGAGATCAAGGGCTTCGCCCACGACCCGAGCTACCTGCCCGGCGAGCGGGGGGCGATCGGGACCTGGGTGGACGCGCACCCTCGCGTCCCGCACCCCGAGCGCGCGGTCTGGGAGGGGACGGCGGATGCGCCCACGCACGGAGCTCTCTGGCTCGACGCGGTGAAGTTCGCGGACCGGGGCGAGGCCGCGACGTTCCCGGACGTGAATCCCGTGCTCCCGACGCCCGTCCGGCTCGGCATCAACATCGACACCGCATTCGAGGGCCCGGGCGTCAAGGTGTCCGGCGTCGCGGAGGGCTCGCCCGCGGCCGCGGCGGGCGTCGCGGTGGGCGACGTGATCACGGGGCTGGATGCCGTGGACATTGCGGGGGTGCGGGACCTTCGACGGGCGCTCGCAGCCAAGGCCCACGGGCAGGACTTCCGCGTCCGCCTCAAGCGGGGCGAGGAGAAGATCGAGAAGGAGGGGCGCCTCGCGGAGGCCGGCCCCCAGCCGGCGCTCGACCGGACCCGGCCCTTCGGGACCGTGGACGCCCGTCGCAAGGGGAACGGGTTCGACGTGACGTGCGCGAACGTGGAGTCGTTCGACCTGCTGCTCGGCGCCGGCGCCGTGGATCCGTCGAAGCCGGTCGTCGTGCGGGTGAACGGCAAGGAGGTCTCGAACGCGACGGTCGCCCCCGACCTCGCGTTCCTCCTGGCGCGCGCCGGCAAGGACGACGACCCGCGTCGCCTCTACTTCGCCAGAGTCACGGTTCGTTCCCCGGCGCCGAGCAAGGAAGCGCCGAACAAGTAACCGCCGAGCCAGAACGCGTGTCGCGCGCGAGGCTCGGTCCGGTCCGTCGCGTGGCCGCTCAGAATGGGAACGGAGGGAGCCAGTCCACGAGGTAGCCGCGTTTCCAGAGGACGAAGCCGAGGGCGGAGAACGCGAGCAGGAGGAGGAGGACCCACGGCCACGTGCGACGCTTCGGGGCGAAGGGGTCGCGCAGCGTCCGCTCCGCATCGGGCGGGAGCTCGGCGAGCGTCGTGAGCGAGCGGCCCAGCGGCACGTTCACCTTCGTCAGCGCGTTCACGGCCCATCCGTTCGCGTCGAGGAGCGGCCCGAGGTTGCGGCGGCGCAGCTTCCTCCACGCGATGAGCATCGCAGGGCCGCTGATGAAAAGGAGGAGGCCGAGGATGCCGAGCGGCATCCACATCTTGAGCCCGAACAGGGCGCCGAGGAGGGCGCCGAGCGCGGCGGTGATGCCGCCCACGGCCACGCCCAGGGCGGCGACCGTGCCGACGTCGATCCGGGGCTTCACGGGCGCCGCGGCCACGGGCTTCGCACCGGCGGGCGCGACCTCGGCCGCGGCTTTCAGCTTCTCCGTCGCCGCCGCGTCGGCCGCGGCCGCCCGCTTGGCCAGCATCTCCTCCGCCCACCGCAGGACCTTCCGGTACGGCGACCAGAACGCCTCCTTCACGCTGATCGGGTTGTCGACGATCCGCGTGATCGTCGCGTCCCAGTCCCGCCCCTGTCGGTCGTAGAAGAGGCCGTTGCGGCCGACGAAGAGGTTCTCGACGGAGCCGGCGGTCACCGCCGCGACGAGCGGCATCTTGAGACCGCCGGGGCGCGTGCAGTCCAGGTAGACGAGGTGGATGCCCGCCATGGCGCCGAGCGTCGCGTGCTTGCCGGGGTCGTTCACCTGCAGGCAGAGATCGCAGGTGCGCCCGTCGAGGTGGAGCATGCCCGCCTGGAAGGTCGCCTTGCGACGGGCGTAGAAGTCCGTGAACGCGACGAAGTTGTTCGCCAGCGTGAAGAAGTCGCGGTGGCAGCGCACGAGCTTCTCGACCTCGGCGATCGCCGCCACGTGCGGGGCGACGGCGAGGTCGTCGGCGATCGCCTTCTCGAGCGCCGCGCGCCCGGTTCCCGAGACGATCGCGTGGATGCGGGCGATCCCGAGCTTCTCGACCACGCCTCCGGCCTTCGCCGCGGCCCACGCGCGCCAGGGGGCCAGCGTCGTCCCGACCTTGCGCCAGTCGGCTTCCGTCATCGAGGTCGCGTCCCCGTTCAGCAGCGGGGCGGCCGCGGCCCGGAACGCCGCGACGGTGTCGGCCCACGCCGGGTTCAGGCCCTCGGTGAGCGGGAGAGGTCGACCGGGCTCGACCCGGGCGAGGGGAAGCCCCGCGGCCTCGCGGGCGTCGATCGAGAGGTCGAGGGCGGCGACCGCGAGGTACTCCTCCTCGCGGCGGTTGACGGCCGCGAGCGCCCGCGCGTCGAACGCGGCGAGCCGCGAGCGCGCGAACCAGTCGTCCACCTTGGCCCGCACCGCCTCGTATGCCGCCGCGGCCGCCGCCGTCGCGTCGCCCAGCACCAGCACGGCCTTCTTGTCCGCCTCGGGCGCCTTCCACCAGGCGGCGTACGCGTCACACTCGGCGAGGAACCTTGCGAGCATCGCCGCGTCGACACCCGGCCGTCCGCCGCGGTCGGGGAGGCCGCCGAGGCAGTCCACCACGTCCGTCGCGAGGCGCCGACCGCCCTCGTCCTCCACCGCGTCGGGGGGGACGACGCCGTCGCCATTGCGCTTCGCCATGGTGCAGATCTCGACCGCCTTCGTCGTGTCCGCGACGGCGATCGAGGTCGCCTCCGCCTTGCCCTGGGCCGCGAGCAGGTGGCGCGCCGCGTCGTGGAGGCGTCGGCCCTCGGGGTTCTCGACGTCGAGGTTGCCGAGCGCGACGGCGTCCTCGCCGCGGACGAGGGTCTCGGGGTCCTTCAACGCGGCCCGCAGCCAGCGCGACACCGCGACGATCTCGGGCGCGCGCACGCGCCCGTCCCCGTCCGTGTCGATCAGCGTGAGCGTGCGCTCGTCGAGCTCGAGCCCCTTCACGGGGCATGACAGCGCGACCCAGAGGTGCTGGTCCAGCGTGTCGAGGTGGACGAGGTCGGCCCCCGTCTCGAGGCGCACCTGATCCACCCCTCCCGCCCGATAGAACCGCCACCGATGCGCTCCGTCCTTCGAGCCGGCCATGCGCACTCCCTTTCACGGCACGTCCGACCCCTCGCGCGACACCCCGGGACGCGGCGGGGCGAACGTGCAGCGTAGTCAGGCGCGCGCGTGCGTCCAAGGCGGGACGCCGGACGGAAGCCCTCGGCGGACGGCGCGCGGGCCCGTGGACTCCGGCGTCCTCGCTGGACACACCCTCCCCCCCCGGCGACGGTCCCTCCAATGCGCGCATGCCGGAGCGACTCCCTCGGGACCGGCGTGCGCCCGCGGGCGCGCGCGGCCGTCCTCCCGTTCTCCCTCGCCCTCGCTCTCGCCCTCGCCGGCTGCGGCGGAGGCGCCTCGACGCCGCGGCCGAAGCGCGGAGGCGCCATCCCCGTCGAGACGGCGCCCGTCGTGGCGCAGGATCTGATCTACCTCGTCGAGGGCACGGGCTCGCTCGAGGCCTACCAGGTCGTCAACGTGCCCGCGCGTGTCGACGGCGTCGTCGAGCGCGTCGCGTTCGACGAGGGCGACGAGGTGGACCCGAGCCGCGAGCTCGCGGTCGTGGACGGCACGCGGCGGGCGCTCGACCTGGCCCAGGCGGAGGCCGCCGTCGCGACGGCCACGGCCGCCGTGCCTCGCACCGCGGCGTCGCTCGAGCGCGCGCTCGCCGGCATGGCGCGGGCCGACGCCGTCGAGCAGGGCGCGCGCAACGACCTGAAGGAGTCCGAGGAGATGCTGCAGCGGCGCGAGGCGATCGCGCCCTCGATGAGCGGCGCCGTGTCCGTGGAGGAGGTCGCCACGCTGCGCGCGCAGGTCGGCCGGCGTCGCGCGCTCGTCTCCGTCGCGGAGGCCTCGCGCCGCGAGGCCGCGTCCGCGCGCACCGAGGCAGAGGCGCAGGCGGCGGAGGCGGAGGCGGTCGTCGCGCAGGAGCGCGCGAAGCTCGACGTCGCCCGCCGGATCGCAGAGGACACGGTGGTGCGCTCCCCGATGAAGGGCGTCGTGCGCCGGCGCCACGTGACGCTCGGCCAGTACGTGCGGGCCGGCGACCCGATCGCGGAGCTCGTGGACCGGACGCGGCTGCGCGTGCGGTTCCGCGTGACGGAGCCGGAGTCCGTGCGGCTCGCGCGGGAGATGCCCGTGCGCTTCCGCGTCCCGTCCCTCTCCGCCGCCGAGCACTCGGGCGTCCTCGTCCACGTGGACGAGACGGCGAGCCCGGTCACGCGCATGGTCGAGTGCCTCGCGGAGGTGCGCGAGCCCGACCCGGGTCTGCGCCCGGGCTTCTACGCCACGGCCGCGGTCGAGACGCGGACCGCCCGCGCGGTCGCCGTGCCCGAGTCCGCCCTCCAGCCGAGCGAGCAGGGGTGGATCGCGTGGGTGGTCGACGGAGACAAGGCGCGCCTGCGCCGCGTCTCCGTCGGCCTGCGGACCCGTGCCGGGCTCGCCGAGATCCTCGACGGGCTCGCCGAGGGCGACGTGCTCGTCGTGCGCGGCGGGCGCGTCCTCCACGAGGGCGCCGTCGTGTCCGCGCGGGCCGCGAAGCCGGGCGGCTCCGACGCGAAGGCGGGAGCGCCCGCTCCGCCGACGCCGGACGCGCCCCCGACGCCGGATGCGCCGCCGG
>DATLLK010000275.1:0-2401 GCA_035537895.1 Planctomycetota bacterium | reverse complement strand
GCCCCCGGTAAGGGTCACCAGGACGACGAGGCCGCGGATCACTGCATGGCGCACGGGCACGGCCCTCGGGACGACGCGAGCCCATCGTAGTCGACACGCGTCACCCGGAAGCGTCCCCGCCCCGCGGATGGCTGGGGTGGGGGAGGTCGGAGTGCCGGTGGCTGCGACGAGTCCGCCCTCGCGGACCCGACGCCCGCGGCCGGCGCGCGTGGTGTATGGTCTGCCCGTGCCCGAGTCCGCGACCTTTCGGCTCGCCGAGCGTGTCGGGCGGGCGGACCGTGTGGAGGTCCCCGACGACGTCGTCGCGCGTGTCCGCGCGCTCCACGAGGAGGGGCGCTACCTCGACGCGTTCGAAGCCTCGCGGGCGGCCGGCCCGCTGCAGGCCTGGACGGGGCCGCGAGCGCTCGTCGCCGGCGCACGCCTCGCCCGAAACCTCGCCGCTCGGCGACTGGCCGACCTTCTGATGAGCCGGGCAGGACGCGAGCACCCCGGCCACCCGGCCGTCGCAGGGGACTGGTGCAACCACCTGATCGACCGCAGGGGACCGATCGTTGCATGGAGGGCGGCGCTCGCAGCGGAGGCCACGATCGACGAAACCTGGTCGCCCGAGGAGGTGGCCGACCTGCTCATGGTGCGCGCCCAGGTCGCCGCGACGTACCGCGACGTCTCCACCTCCGCGGCGCTCCTCGCACGGGCGCGCTCGACCGCCCCGGACGATCCCTGGCCGTTGGTCGGGTCGGCACACGTCGCGGAGCTCGAGGACCGGCGCGAGGACGCTCTCGTCCACGCGCGCGAGGCCCTCGAGCGGCACCCCGGGTACCGGCCGGCGATCCAGGCGATCGTCCACCTGCTCCACGTCCTCGGACGGCGTGAGGAAGCCGTCGCCTTCCTCGAGGCGACGGCGGGGGACCTTCGGAGCCCGCTCGTCGGGATGCAGTGGTTCGATCTCGTGAGGGACACGGGCGACCCGGCCCATCTCCTCGCGATGCTCGACCGTGTCGAGGCGCTTTGCCCGATCCCGTGGCGTCCCATCGCCGATTGGCTGGCGGCGGCCCGATGCCGTGTCCACGAGCGCGCTGGCAACCTCGCCGCGGCAGCGGCCGAGGCCGCTCGCGTGGGGACGCCGTGGTACGACGCGCTCGCCGAACGTCTTCGGCGCCCCGACCCCGCCTGGCGCCGCGTGCGGCTGCCCGTCCCGCACGTCGCGCAGGACCATCGCACCTGCGGCCCCGCGACCCTGGCCGCGATCTCCGCCCACCTCGGGAGGCCCGTTCCGCAGTCGACGATCGTCGCGGCGATCTGCTACGCGGGGACCTACTCGGACGCGGAGCGAATGTGGTGCGAGGAGAACGGCTTCGTGGCGCGGGAGTTCAGCGTCGGCTGGGACGCCGCGCGACGGCTCGTCGACGCCTCCCTTCCCTTCGCCCTCGAGACCAAGGCCGTCGATGGGGGGCACCTGCAGACCGTCGCGGGCTACGACGAGATGCGGGGGACGCTGCTCCTCGAGGATCCCGGCTCCTCCGACCTCGTCGAGGCGGAAGCCGTCCCCTTCCTCGAGTCGCAGCGCCTGACCGGACCTCGCGGGCTCGTGTTCGTCCCCGCGACGGAGCGGGAGCGGCTCGCCTCGCTCGACCTCCCGGAAGCCGAGCTCCACGACCGCCGATTCGCGGCCGAGGCGGCGCTCACGCGCTGGGATCGCGACCGCGCCGCCGCCGAGCTGTCGGCGCTCGAGGCGCAGGCCCCGGGCCATGTCCTCACCTGGATGACGCGGATGGCCCTGGCCGGCTTCGACGGCGACCAGGTCGAGCGACACCGCGCGATCGACGCGTTGCTCGCCCTCTTCCCGAAGGACGGCCGCATCCTGCGCTGGAAGCTCGGCTGCCTGCGCGAGGCCGGACGACGCGAGGAGCGGATCGAACTGCTCCGCGGCGCCCTCGAGGCGGGAGTGGAGGGGTACGCGTTCCGGCGCGAGCTGGCGTCGGAGCTGATGCAGGATGCGCGGACGCTTCCCCTGGCGCGTCGGCTCCTGTGGCTCGCGCATCGAAACGCGCCCCGGGACACGCGGACGCTGCGCCTGCTGGCCGATCTCGAGACCCGCGACGGCGACGACGAACGGTCGCTCGACGTGCGCCGCTTCGCCGCGGCCTGCGAGGACACGGACGAGGAGCTCGCGCGGGCCTGGTTCGACGCGGCGGTCGTCGCGGGACGGGCGGACGAAGCCCGCGAGTGGCTGGAGCGGCGCTTCCGCGTGCTGGGCGCGCGCTCGAGCGCGCCCGCGGTGACGCTGTCCCAGGTGCTCGAACGGCTCGCGCGCACCGAGGAGGCGCTCTCCGTGCTCCGGGAGGCCGTCGCGCTCGAGCAGGGACGCCTCGGTGCGTCGCCACTCGCCCGGGCGCGTGGT
>DATLLK010000274.1:0-11460 GCA_035537895.1 Planctomycetota bacterium | reverse complement strand
GGGTTGGAGAGCCACTGCGGCGACTCTCGCGGCGACGAGCGCGCGATCGCGAAGCGCCACGTGGAGGCCGCCAAGCGATTCCTCGCCCCGCCCCCGCACGAGAGCCGGGACACGACCACGCCCGGCGACGTCCAGATCCAGCAGGACCTCCAGCGCGCGATGCGCTGAGACGAGGGTCGCACCCGGGCGCGGCGACAGGTGGGACGGAGGAACAGGGGAACCGGCGATGGAGATCGCCGGCGGCCCGCGCCCGGCAACGCGACCCGCGACCGATCGGAGCCGGTACGATCTCCGGGGGGACGCCCCGACCTCCACGAGGTGAGTCGCCGGTGAGCGCAGACATCGTCCCGATCGAAGAGCGAACCGAGATCCGCATCGCGGGCACCGCGGGAGCCCCGCTCCGGTCGGGCGGCGAGCCGGACATGCGTCGGCTCCTGCGGCGCGCCCTGATCCTCCTGGCGACGGTGGTGTTCGTCACGGCCATGGTGCTCGGCCGCATCGTCCTGGTCCCGCTCGCGCTCGCCAGCGTGTTCAGCTTCCTGCTGGCCCCCTTGTCCCGTCAGTTCGAGCGTGCGCGACTCGGCCGCGGACTGTCGGCCGTCCTCTCCGTGGCGGTCCTGGTCGGGGCCTTCCTCGCGGTGACCTGGATCGCCGCCTCCCAGACCGCGGATCTCGCCCGGCGCATGCCGGAGTACGCGACCCGCATCGAGGGGAAGCTCCACGGACTCGAGGCGAGCGGGTTCGCCGCCCCCTTCCTGCGAGGGGTGGAGGGGCTCAAGCGGCTCGAGGGCGGACTGGCGGGAGGCGACGGAGCCCCGTCGCCTTCCGCGGCGGCTCCGCCGGCCGCGCCGCCGGTCGACGTCCGCGTCGTCGAGCCCCCGAGCACGTTCACGGACAGTCTCACGTCGCTGCTCGGGCCGCTGCTCGGGCCGCTCGGGAGCGCGGCGATGGTCGTGCTCCTGTCGATCTTCTTCCTGTGCTATCGCTCCGACCTCCGCGACCGACTGATCCGCCTCGTCTCCCGAGGGCACATCGGACTGACCGCCCAGGCTCTCGAGGAAGCCAGCGGCCGACTGAGCCGCTACCTGGTCGCGATGGTCCTCGTCAACGCGATCTGCGGCCTCCTGATCGGCATCGGACTCGCGATCGTAGGCGTCCCGAACGCTCCGCTCTGGGGGTTGCTCGCGGGTCTCCTTCGCTTCGTCCCCTACATCGGCGTGTGGATCGGCGCGATCCCGCCGGTGGCCCTCTCCCTGGCCGTCTTCGACGGATGGGGTCACACGCTCTCGGTCCTGCTCGTGATCCTCGGCACCGACTTCATCGCGGGCAACGTGGTGGAGCCGCTCGTCTACGGCAAGAAGATGGGGATCTCGCCGCTGGCCGTGGTGGTCGCCACGGTCTTCTGGACGGCCGTCTGGGGCGTGCCGGGACTCCTCCTCGCGCTTCCGATGACCCTCTGCCTCGCCGTCGTGGGCCGCTACGTGCCCGGCCTCGAGTTCCTGGACGTGCTGCTCGGCGACTCCCCGGCGCTGACCCCGGCGGAGCGCGTGTACGAACGCCTCGCCGCGCTGGACCCCGACGGGGCCCGTCGCGTCGCCGAGGAGAGTCTGGCGAGCGTCGGGACCGAGGCCGCCTTCGAGGACGTGCTGCTCGCGGCGCTCCGTCTCGCCTCCGTCGGGCGCCGCCTCGGCGTCCTCGAGGATGCGCGCTTCCACGACCTGTGCGTGGGCCTGCTCGAGACGACCGACGGCCTCGCGAAGCCGGATCCGGCGGCGCCCCAGGCGACCGTCGTCGGCCGCGTGCTGTGTCTCCCCGCGGGCGACGACGCCGACCGCGTCGCGTGCGAGCTCCTCGCGCGGCTGCTCGAGGCCCGAGGCCTGGACGTGGAGGTCGGAAGCCCGACGGCGATGAGCGGCGAAGTGGCCGAGAGGGCGGAGGCCGATCCGACCCGCGTCGTGTGCGTCGCCTCCATCCCGCCGCTCGCCGCCCCGCGGGTGCGGTACCTGGTCAAGCGCATCCGCGGGAGGGCGCCTGCGGCGAAGATCCTCTCGGCCGTCTGGGAGCCGATGGGCGATCGCGCCGCCTTGACCAGGAGCCTGACGGCCGCCGGGGCCGACCGCGTGGCCGTCACGCTCCCCGAGGCGATCGAAGGCATCCGGCGGCTGCTCGCCGAGGTCGTGCGCCCCGCGCCGCCGACCGAGGAGTCCCCGCCCTCCGCCTCGCAGGCCGGGGCGTCCGCGTAACCGCGCGGGTCCGTGCGTGGCCCGACCCGGCGGCCGGCGCCGTGGAACGCGCCCGGCTAGCTGGCCTTGCTCGGCTCCGTGACCGACATGCCCTTCGCCTTCTCGGCCGCCTGGATCTCGTCGAGCAGGCGCGCCGTCGGCAGCGGGTCCTTGCTCTCCGTGCAGTTCGTGCCCTTCTTCGCCCACTCCGTGTTGAAGGCCTTCCAGGACGCGTAGGCCTCGGGCAGTTCGTGATCGGGCCAGATCGCGTTCACGGGGCACGCGGGCACGCACGCCTCGCAGTCGATGCAGATGTCCGGGTCGATCACGAGCATCGCGTGCGGCGTCTCGATCTCGAAGAACGCGGCCACCGGGCACTCGACCGCGCAGTACGTGTACCGGCAGTCGACGCAGCGCTCCGTGACGTAGTGGGACATGGCGGGCTCGTGCTCCGTGCGCCACCCGACCGGGGTGGTCGAACGGACTAGGTACCACCGGATGCGCAGCGCCACCACTTCGCGCCTAGGCGCGAGATCGAGCGTGGCGGGGCGGTACGGGCGACGAAGGGACTGTCTACCGGGGTGGCCGGTTCGGACGGAAATATCCGCCTGAGGAGGGAGAATTGGTGGCTATAAACGACCGATACGGCCTATTGTGGGTTGACGAACCGCCCGAACCGACGGACAGTCCGTCCCCATGAGCCTCCCCCCGAGCGTGACGCCCCTGCTTCGGCTGTCCGAAGCCGCCCGCCTCCTCGCGGTGGGCGACACGACGCTCAAGCGGTGGACGGAGGAAGGCCGCATCGCGTGCGAGCGCACGCTCGGCGGTCACCGTCGGTTCCGCCAGGACGAGGTCCTTCGGCTGCGCTCGCAGCTGCTCGGCGAGGGCCCGACGCCCGAGGCGCCGGTGCGCGAGGACCCGGCCGACTCGCGCGCGTGGCTCGACGAGCCGGACCCGGCCGAGCCGACGGCGATGCTCGGTCGGCTCATGCTCCTGCGCGCGCAGTGCCGCGACTGGGCCGAGGCGGGCGACCGGCTCTGCTCGGGCCTCCTCTCCGAGATCGGCGAGCGGTGGGTCAACGGCCAGATGACGTGCGCGCAGGAGCACGCGATGTCGCGCACCGTCGAGGTCGCGCTCACGCGCGTGGCGCACCAGTTCCCCGTCGCGCCGGGCTCGCCGAAGATGATCCTCGCGTGCCTGCAGGGCGAGCGGCACACGCTCGGGCTGACGCTCGTCGAGACCGTGCTGCGCGAGCGCGGCGTCAACGTGCGATTCCTCGGCGCGGACGTGCCCACGCACGACATCGTCGAGTCGATCCGGCGCGAGCAGCCCGTGGCGGTCGGGCTCTCGGGGTCGTGCCATCCCCGGCCGATCTCGGAGCTCGCCGAGCCGGCGGGCGCCGTCTCGCGGGCATGCCTCGACACGCGGGCCCGCCTCTTCCTCGGCGGCGGCGCCCAGTGGCCGCCGGTCCGCGGTGCGACGCGGGTCCTGACGCTCCAGGAGCTGAACCAGTTCATCGAGCCCCTCGTGAGCCGCCCGGCCAGCGCGGTCTGACCGCGCGACGCGCGACGGGAGGGAGGTCCCCATGTCGGAACCGACACTCCCTCCGACCCCGCTGCGCGTGGCCGTCACGGGCGCGAGCGGGTTCGTCGGGACGAGGCTCGTGCGCGCGCTCGTCGATCGCGGTCACGAGGTGCGCGGCCTGACACGGTCCACGTCGAGGGACGGCAAGACCGAGGGCCGCGTCGCGTGGCGCGCCTACGATCCGAAGGTCGCGGCTTCCACGGCCCGCGCGATCGAGGGCTGCGACGCCGTGGTCAACCTCGCAGGGGAGAACCTCTTCGGGCGCCGATGGAACGACGCGAGCATGGCCGACATCCGGTCGAGCCGCGTGGAGGCGACGCGGGCCCTCGTCGACGGCATCGGCCTGCTCGGGACCGCCGCGCCCAAGGCGCTCGTGTCGGCGAGCGCCGTCGGCTACTACGGCCCGCTCCACCCGGACGCCACGGTGGACGAGACGGCGCCGCCGGGAACCGACTTCCTCGCGAGCGTGTGCGAGGCGTGGGAGCGCGAGGCGCGCCGCGCCGAGTCGCTCGGGACGCGCGTCGTGACCGCGCGGTTCGGCGTCGTGCTGGATCGGGAGGCAGAGGCCGTGCGCAAGATGTGGGTCCCGTTCAAGCTGGGACTCGGCGGCCCGGTCGGCCGCGGAAACCAGGTCCTCTCGTGGATCCACCTCCACGATCTCGTCGCCCTGCTCGTCGCGATGGTCGAGGACGCGCGATGGAAGGGGCCCGCGAACGCCGTCACCCCGCATCCCGTGACGAGCAAGCAGTTCGCGAAGGCCCTCGGCCGGGCGCTCGGTCGTCCCGCCTTCCTCCCCGTGCCCGCGCTCGCGATGCGCGTGCTGTTCGGCCGCGTCGCGTCGGTCCTGACGACGGGACAGCGCGTCCTGCCCCGCACCGCCGAGCGCCTCGCGTTCCACTGGCGCTACCCGACGATCGACGCCGCCCTCGAGGCGGTCGTGCGCGGCTCCTAGCCCTGGGGCGAGAGCGAGGCCGAGGTTCGCCCGAGGCCGCGGCGGCGGCGGCGCCAGCGCGTCCACGGACTCGGCGCCCGCGGCACGCGATGGGTCCATCCCGTCCGCTTCGCGAGGACCGCGCGCACGGCGTCCGCCAGGGCCGCGTGGCCTCTCGCGTCGGCGGCGGCGAGCGTGCGCCCGAGATGGCGGCGGTCCGACGGGAAGCGGGCGTCCATGTGGCGGAGGCGGAGGAGGTAGTCGCTCACGCCGAGGAAGGACGAGCCCGAGGGCGCAAGGGCTCCCACCGCGTCCAGCATGGCCATCGTCAGCAGGCACTTCGTGCAGTGGCTGCAGTTCACCCCCTGCCGGGAGCGGTAACAGACGCGGAGATGGGACCGCACGGCCTCGTGGGTGGCGATCGCGGCGACCTTGTCGAAGCGGTCGGCCGCGTGGCCGTCCGCGACGATCTCCAACGCGCCGGACGAGAACCGAGGGTCCGTCGCTTCGTGCGAACCCCAGGGAATGGAGTCGCCCGACCAGATCGAGGCGGGGATCGCTGCCCGATCGTGCCCGCCTCCGATCGCGAGCGCGATCCCCGCGAGGGCCGCGCCGTGCGCGACGAGCGCCCAGTCCGCCTGGTTCCACCGCGTGCCGCGGAGGTTCGTCGCGACGACGTGGAGGGGAAGGCCGAGAGCGCGAGCGGCGGCCGTCGCGGTCGCGCGTGCGGCCGCCCGGCCCGCCTCGTGCTCCAGCCGCAGATCGAACCCCTCGAGGAAGACGAGGTCGTCCACGGGACGCGAGGGGCCGTGCAGCGCCGTGAAGAAGGAGTCGACGCCGCCGGAGAAGTAGGCGAGGGTCCGGCGCGGCGGGGCGGCGGGCGCGGGCGTCTCGCCCGACGCGTCCACGGGCACGAGGGCCGTCGTCGCGTACCAGGCGCGCCACGTCTCCTCCACGCGGCGCGCTCCGGCGACGACCCGTGGATCCGCGTGGACTTCGATCCAGAGCGGCTCCTCGACCGCGACGGCGAGAGGCAGGAGGATCGCGACCCAGGGCGTACCCGAGGGATCGAGGGCGGGCGCCCAGGACGAGGGGACTTCGATCCAGAGTTCCTCGCGCGCGGGGCGCCCCCGGTCGTAGGCGACCTCCGCGCAGAGGCGCGTCCGCCCGACGGGGTCACTCTGCCGCACCGTGGTTCGAACGAGTCGCACGGCGCTCGCAGCCCTACCGGCCGGTCTCGTCCGTCAGCGCGTAGACGGCGAACTGGGGCACCCAGTGGTCGTAGGCCCCGTAGTCGCCCGCGAACTTCGCGTGCTCCTGCTTGCCCGCCGCGACGTGGGCGTCGTAGGCAGCGAGGAGGACTCGGCGCTGCGCCTCCGGCGCCCTCGCGGCGAGGGACTTCAACGCCCACGCGCGGCTCCAGTTCATCCCGAGGTGGTGGGCCGTCTCGCCCGTGGGCTCGACGGGCGCGAGGTCCGCGCTCGCCGCGCGATGCGTCTCGAGGAAGCGGGCGAGCACCGGCGCGGACTGCGTCTGCGCGACGAGGTACGCCCAGTTGCCGAAACGGGAGAAGAACTCGGGTCGCGCGCGGTCGCTCGCGAACGTGACGTCCTCGGCCGCCCCGAGGAACCGGTCGCACACGGTGCACTCGATGCGCTGGCGGCGCGCGTGGTCCCCGACGAAGGCGTACCACGCATGCAGCTGCGCGAGGGCCCAGGCGTCGTTCGCGTACTCGGGTGTCTCGGGGCTCGGGCCGGGCTCCCGACGCTTCAGGTAGTCGTCGAGCGACGCCGCGACCGCGTCGGCCATGGGCCGAAGGCGATCCGGGTCCTTTCGCGTCCCCTCCCGACTCCATCGCGCGAACTCGGAGGCGAGCCGAAGGAACCAGGCGCGCCCGTAGGGCATCTCGAACTCGCCGTTCTCGGCGAGCATGCGGGCTTCGGCCTCGATCCCCTTCCCGGTGAGGGATGCGTCCACGGCCAGGGCCGCGTCGGCGTGCTTGGCCGTCGTGCGGGCGATCCGCAGGAGGGCCCAGTGCCCGTGGACGGCGGAGTGCCAGTCGAAGCACCCGTGGAAGACGGGGTGCTCCGTGTCCTTGCGCGCGATCCCCGCGCGCACGGTCGGCACGAGGGTCGCAAGGAACGTCGCGTGCTCGTTGCGCACGGGCTCCTCCGTCGCGTCGGCGCCGCGGCCCGACCGCGGGGCGAGCCAGGGCAGGGTGACGAGAACGAGCGGGACGAGGGCGCGGCCCGGCCGCCACGGGACCCTGCGGGCCGCCCCCGAGGTCCCCGCATCGATCGACGAGTCCATCACGGTCGTGTGCCCCTCCGTTCGCCGATGCGTTGCCCCACTCTACGCCCCCGGGAACTCGGCCGGCCGACGGGTCCCCGCGAAACGACGGCTCGTCGCGCTGGCAACTTCCACGGCCCGCGCCGTCCATTCCATGGAGAGGCGTGCTCGGTTCCGGCCGGTGAGCGGGCCGGGGTCCGTTCGACCCCGGGGACGTCGCTAGCCTCTACGCCGGGGCGGGACGGAGGGACGCACGTGAAGCGCGCACTTCGCGGTTTCGTGGTGGCCGCCATCGGGTTCGTGGCCGCCGGCGGGGACGTTCACGGCCCGTCCATGGAAGGCCCGTGGCTGCTGGTCCTCACGCGCGAGGGGATCGAAGACCCTCCGCGGCACCTGACGCTGACGCAGGACGACACGGCGCTGGCGGCGGAGTTCACGTGCCAGGACGAGCTCCCGCTCGGGGACGGGACGTACGACGGGCACGCCTTCGCCCTCGCGTTCGACGTCGACGGGGAGATCGCCACGTTCACGGGCATGCGTCACGGCCGCACCATCCTGGGGACGTTCAGCCTGCCGGAGGGCGACTCGGGGACCTTCGCTCTCGAGCGCACGCGCGTCCTCCTCGACTGCGCGGAGGCCTGCGAGCCCGTGGCGCCGATCCGGTTCGTGGAGACCGACTTCACGGACCTCGACAAGGTGGAGGAGATCTCGCTCTTTCGCTCCGCGGCGGGGCACGACTACTCCGACGGGTGCGAGTCGTGCCGGAGCATGAAGCACTACTACGCGCCCTACGAGGAGCACAAGGCGAGCAACGGCCTGATCGAGGTGTTCTCGCCCGTGGACGGGACCGTCGTCTCGATCACGGCCGAGGGCCACGGCGAGAGCCCGGAGGGCGAGAACAAGCAGGTCCGGATCCGCTCGACGGCGCACCCCGACCACACCTTCATCCTGTTCCACGTCGACCTGCTGGCGGACCCGATCGCCATCGGCGACGCGGTCTCGGCGGGCGAGCAGGTCGGGACGGCCCGCCTCGTCTACCCGGACCTCGAGGAGGTCGCGCACGACTTCGACGTCGGGGTCCAGGTCCACTCGCTCTTCGGCGACCGCTACGTCTCGTTCATCGAGACGCTGACGGACGCGGCCTTCGCGGCCTACGTCGCGCGCGGGGCCGCCGCGCGCTCCGACTTCGTGATCTCCGACGCCGACCGCGACGCGGACCCGCTCACCTGCGACGACTCGACCTTCACGTCGACCGGGTCGCTTCCGCTCTGGTTCCCGCTCGACGCACCCTAGGCCCGGGTGCGGGACGAGGATCCACGGCCGCGGCCGAGGGACGGCCGCTCACGAGCGCGAGACGCGTCGTGCCTTAATTCGGCGGGGGCGCGTACCCGAAATTGCCGCGGCGAGGCACCGCGGTCGGGGTGGTCTGGATGTACACGGGCCGTTCCGTGTTGATCTGCGGGTACGAGCCCGGGGGGCAGGCGCACGGCGCCGGCGCGCAGACGGGCGGCTGGCAGGTCGGCTGGGGGCACGGAGCGCAACGCTCGCGCCAGGCCCAGTGACCCTCCTCGAAGCACTCCTTCTGCCAGACGACGCGGTAGTCGGCCGGATGGCGCTCGGCCATCGGGACGCACGACCAGACGTCGCGCTGCACGATGTCGTACTCGGGCGGCTTGCGGTAGCAGTACTGGATGCCCGCCTCGGTCTCGGTCTTCTCGCAGACCCTGTACTGCGCGGGGACCTGGACCGCGCGGTAGCAGCACTCGGGGTCGTCACACGAGCACGGCGCCGGCGGGACGCAGACGTCCTGCCACTCGATGTGCGCCGGGCTGGACTGGACGACCTGGTGCTTGCGGCACACGTCGGGCGCGCAGACGTTCACCACCGCCCCGGGGCGGCAGACTTCGTCGAGACAGACGTCCTTGCGCCACACGGGACGGTACTCGGTGCAGCCCTCGCTGCACTTGACGACCGTCGGCACGTCCCGGTAGGTCGGCGGGATCCACGTGAGGCAGTACGCCTTGGACAGGCTGGGGTCGGTCGGGAAGGGGACCGGCGGCTGGTTGCCCCCCCTCGAGGCACACCCGGTGGCGACCAGACCGACGGCGGCCGCGACGAGGACAGAGAAGCGCCCAACGTTCATTCGAACCTCCTTGCCCAACTCCTATTTCCTACCACACCCGGCACCCCGGAAACCACCCGGACGTCCCCCCCGCCGCGACGCGCCGAGCCGGCGTGGTCGATCCCGACCGAAAGGCCGCGGGACGAACGGTCCGAATCCTGACCGATTTGCCGCGGGACGATCGGACAGGTTTCTTCGCCGGGTACCCCGAACCCTGATGTTGTAAGCGGGGCCCCCTCGGGTGGGGGGAGTCCCCCCGCGGGCTCAGAGTCCCAGGTGCCTTGCGTAGGAACCGAAACCCGAGGAGGCACCCGTGAAGAAGTTCGCCGGAGTCGCTCAGAAGGTCAAGACGGACGTGATCGGCCTGGACGTGCACAAGGACGTGATCGTGTTCAGCCACCTCGACGCCCAGGGCGACGAGCTGCACGCAGGCGAGCTGCCCTCGGAGGCGCAGAAGGTGATCGAGGCCGTGCACGGGTTGCGCGATGGCCGCCCGGTGCACGTCACGCTCGAGGCCAGCGGAGGGATGCTCTGGCTCTACGACGTTCTGGTCGCCGAGTTCGGCGAGGAGTTCGTGCACGTCGTGCACCCCCGGTTCATCCGTGCGATCGCGCAGTCGCCGGACAAGAACGACGCGAACGACGCGTACTGGCTGGCGCACTACACGCACGAGGGGCGGCTGCGCGAGTCGTGGATGCCCAGGGGCGCGGTGCGCGAGTTGCGCATCGCGATCCGGGGGCGGCACGAGGCAGTGCGCCAGCGCACGCGGGCGACGCTGCTTCTCAAGAGTCAGCTGCGCCAAATGGGAGTGAAGCTTCCCGGGGTGCGCATGGACGGGGACGCGGTGCAGGCGAAGGTGCGCGAACTGGGGGCCACCATCCCCGGGATGCGGGGACTGGCGCTGCGCGTGCTCCTGAGGCGATTCGAGGCTGCCGCGCGCGACGTCGAGACGTGGGATGAGGCCATCGCGACGCTGTGCGCCGACATGCCGGAGGTGAAGAAGGTCCAGGAGCACATCCCGGGCGTGGGCAAGACGCTGGCGGCGGTGATCGTGGCGGAGTCGGGGCCGGTCGCGCGCTTCTCCACGCCCAAGGCGTACGGGAAGTACACGGGCATGACGCCGTCGGATCGAAGCAGCGGGGGGCGCACGATCCACGGCGCCATGACCCGCCACGGCAGCCCTCTGCTGCGCTGGGCGCTCCTGCAGGCCGTGATGGCCTGCCTGCGAGGATCGCGCGAGATGGGCTCGGGCCCGCGAGGAGCCGTCGCGCGATGGGTGGACGCCAAGGAGCGACGCACCGGCAGCCGGATGAAGGTGCGCGTGGCCGCGGCGCGCAAGCTGGCGAACTCGATCTGGTGGCTCTTCCACCAACCGGAGCAGTTCAGCGCGTCCAAGTCCTTCACGCCCGCCGGCACGTAGGCGCCCGAGAGCACCAGCCCCCCCCCTCAACCGGAGGACACGAGCGAGACGAAGAAGCCAGATCCCGGAAGGACGCCAGCCCTGGGTGTCAGAGAGGGCGGCCATGCCGCCGAGGCGTCGACCGCCCGGTCGAACGCTCGACTCGCAATCCTGATTGGGAGGCGTCCTTCCGAACTCCACCCCCTGGGTCAAAACCCGCAGAGATGATCGGCAGGAACCTGGCTTCGCGACCCGCTCGAGAACGGAGGACGCCCAAGACGAGAACCGCCATCACCTGGGCTTGACCTGGGGGCCCCGCTTAGAGATGACCGATTGTCCGCGGGACGAACGGACAGGATTCGGGCGAACCCTGACAGATTGTCCGCGGGACGAACGGACAAGATTCGGGCGAACCCTGACCGATTGTCCGCGGGACGAACGGACAGGATTCGGGCGGCGCCCGGTATGGGGGCGCTCGGGGCCGCTTCGTCCTCCTCGCGTACCAGGAAGTACGCGTCGTCGTCCTCATCGGCCCTCCGCACCCCATCCCGGGCGCCGCCAGTCCGCCGAGGCGGCCGAGGTCGGACCAACGGTCCCGCGGACCAACGGTCCGACTAGCGGTCCGGTCGGACCAACGGTCCCGCGGCCAGACGGTCCGACCCAGGCCCCGCGGCCCATCGGTCCCGGGCGAATCCTGTCCGATCGTCCCGCGGCAAATCGGTCAGGGTTCGCCGTCCGCGCGACGAATCCTGTCCGATCGTCCCGCGGCAGATCGGTCAGGATTCGGACCGATCGTGCCGGAGCAAATCGGTCCGAAGCGGGGCGATGCCGACCGAACGCGCCGGGGGAATTGGGTCGGGATAGGCTGCCCCGGCGGTCGACGGTCGCGACGAATCGGAGGACGACATGGCGT
>DATLLK010000273.1:0-7294 GCA_035537895.1 Planctomycetota bacterium | reverse complement strand
CGGGTCGCGTCCCAGCGATCGGCGAGCACGGTCCCTTCGTCCGCGAGGGCCGGCGCGCGCACGAAGATGGAGGCGAGGACCGCGAACCCGACACCCGCGAGAAGGCCGCGCGACATGGGAAACCTCCCGTAGCTGGGGACTGCGAGGCGCGGCATCCTCGCAGATCCGCGGCGCCGGGAGGGCCACCCCCGGTCGATTCGGGGGGGGGGCAGGCCCAGGCGCCCCGTTCGCAGGCGCCTCGAGGACGGCCGAGGTCCGCGCGACGCTCGTCGCGGGCCGCGGCGAGCCGTCGGCCGCTACACGACGGCGCCGAACACCCGGCCCTCGGCGTACGTGATCGCCATCGCGACCGCGCCCCAGAACAGCACCCGCACGGTGCCCGTGCTCCAGCGGGCGCCTCCGGCCGCGGCCGCCAGGCCACCGAGGACCGCGAGGCACACGAGCGAGGCGACGGCGACCAGCGCGACGAGGAGGTTGACCGGCGCGAGCCACGCGACCAGCAGGGGCAGACCCGCTCCCACCGCGAACGTGAGCGCCGAGGCGAACGCCGCCTGCACCGGGCGCGGGGCGGTCGTCGACGTGATCCCGAGCTCGTCACGGGCGTGGGCGCCCAGCGCGTCGTGAGCCATCAGCTGCTCGGTCACCTTCGCGGCGAGCGACGGGTCGAGGCCGCGCTTCACGTAGATCGACGTCAGCTCGGCCCGCTCGGCGCGGTCGTCCGTCGCGAGCTCGTGGCGCTCGCGGGCGAGGTCGGCGCGCTCGGTGTCGGCCTGGGTGCTCACGGAGACGTACTCCCCGGCCGCCATCGACATCGCGCCCGCGACGAGGCCCGCGACGCCCGCCACGACCACGTCGTGGACCTCGGCGCCCGATCCCGCGACGCCGAGCACGAGGCTCGCCGTCGAGACGATCCCGTCGTTGGCGCCCATGACGGCGGCGCGCAGCACGCCGACGCGGTCTGTGCGGTGCCGCTCCCGATGCAACCTCGCCATGACGCTCCCTCCTGGCCTCCGGATTCTCCCGCCCGGCCGTCGAACCGCCCCGAAAGGACCCGTTCCTGTCGCCCGGCCGGCGCCGAAACCCTCGGCCGACTATCCTGCGCGCATGGGCATCGAGGCGCCGCCTCTATCCCTGCACCTCGTCGACCGCGTCCTCGGGCGGCTCGCCCTCCCGCACCCGCCGCAGCCGGACGTCCGGGGGCTCGAGTCCCTGTACCGAGCCTGGTGCGGGCGCGTTCCGTTCGACAACCTGCGCAAGTTGACGGCGATCCGGCACGGCGAGACGACGCCCCTGCCCGGCGGCGAGCCCGCGGAGTTCCTCGAGCGCTTCCTGGAGGACGGCGTCGGGGGCACTTGCTGGCCCTCGAGCGGCGCGCTCCACGCGTTGCTCTGCGCCTGCGGGTTCGACGCGCGGCGCGTCGCCGGCTGCATGCGCGACCTCGGGATCGTCAACCACGCCAGCGTCGTCGTGCGGTTCGGGTCCGCCGAGTACCTCGCGGACTCCTCCATGCTCACGAATCGCCCGCTGCCGCTGCTCCCGTCCGAGCCCTTCCTGCACGACGACGCGGTCTTCCACGCCGAGACGGAGCCGGTCGCGGGCGGCTACCTGCTGTGGGCGGACGTCCCTCCGACCGAGGTCGCGACGCCCTGCCGTCTGCGCGCCGATGCCGTCGACCACGCGTTCTACCTGCGCGCCTACGAGGCTTCGCGGGGGCGCAGCCCGTTCAACGACCGTCTGTACGCGCGACGCAACCGGCCCGACGAGATGCTGATCCTCCGTGGACCCGTGCGCTACCGCAAGCGCGCCGACGGCGTGCGCGTCGAGGAGCTCTCGGCGGACGAGATCCTCGCCGCGCTGCGCGACGACATCGGTGCCTCCGAGGACGCGATCGCCGCGTGGGTCGACGCGGGCGGCCTCGAGGCCACGCTCGCGCCCGCGTCCCCGGATGCGCCGCAGCCGCCGCCGATCACCGGTCGTCCGCCGTCGCAGCGGACGCCCGTGTAGGTGGCGATGACAACGCAGGCGTGCGGCGCCCGTGCGGCGCCTCCTTATCGGAACACGGCTTCCCACCCCTCGATGTCCACCGGCGGGACGGTGGGAGTCGCGGGGCGCTCCTTCAGCAGCCGCTGCTGCAACAGCGCCAACGTCCCCCGGAGCATCGACGCTTCGGACAGACGAAACTCGTGCGCGGCATAGCCCTCCGCGGATTCGCGCCGGCGCCACCAACCCACGAGCAGCCGACCGGCGTCCTTGGCGTCGGGCATGGCGGCCGCCGCCTGGATCGCGGCGGCTCGGACGCGCGTGTCCTCGTCGTCGAGGAGCGCAGGCACCCGGTCGGCGACGAGCGCGGGGTCGCCTGTCGCCAGGTGGGCGCCCGCCGCGCGTTCCGAAGCGTGCGGCGATGCGAGGAGCGTGCGCGCCAGCGCGCCGTCCGTGGGCAGGGCGCGACCGAGCACGGCCCAGAAGCCCTCGGCGTCGTCCGGGAAGCGTCGCTCGGCGAGGAGCCGCCGAGCGAGGGTCGCGGCGCGAGCCTGCGCGGCGAGCATGCGCGCCGTCCAGGCCCGGTAGTCCTCCGGAGATCCGACGCCATAACCTGAGCCCATCCAGGCCATGGAGGCGATGGCCGCCGCGCGCAGTTCCGCGTCTTCGTGGGCGAGAAGGTCCACGATCCCCTCCACGAGCGCCGGATCGCGGACCACGTTCCCGCGGAACCCCCCGATCAACGCGGCGCGGTAGGCCGGGGGGTAGTACGGATCCAGGATGCGCGCTCCCCAGCGAGCGAGGGCATCGGGCGCGTTGGCGCGGAGGAGGATCGGTTGCAGCGAGATCGCGGGGTCGACGCTGTCCGCGGCCGCGGCCATCCCGTCGTCGATTCGCCGACGCACGTCGGCGCTCTCCAGTGCCATCCCGGGCCGGCGCCACGCCGAGAGGAACCCGACGACGGAGAGTGCATCCGCACGCCGCGGCGGCGACACGTCCACGAGAGCCCGCGCGAGGGCCTCCGCGCGCTCCGTGGTCAGCACGCTGCGGATCAGGTCGAGCACGCCCGGCGACCCGAACAGCGCCACGTCATCGGCGATGCGCAGCAGGAACCGGTGGGGATCGGTCCGCGCGAGCGCGCCGAGCAGGCGGCTCACGTCGGTCCACGAGTCGGCGATGTCCAGCGTCGCCTCGATCTCGGCCGCCGACAGGTCTCCTCGCCCGAGGCGATCCTCGAGACGCCGCTCGCGCGTCGAAGTCGGCGCCCCCGACAGGAATGCCGCCAGCAGGCTCCAATCGCTCGCGTCCGCGGCCGGGAGCGGGGCGGCGGCACCCAATCGGTCGAGGCGACCCTTCGCCTCCCCTGCGAGAGCGTGCGTCGGGGCCTCCGCGAGGAACGTACCGAGCGCGACGCGCGCCTGGTCGGGTCGCCCGAGTTGCGCGAAGGCGACGCCCATCCAGTACCTCGTCTCGACGAAGCGGGAGGCGAGGCGACGCGCCTCGAGGAACGCGCCGATCGCCTCGGCGGCCCGTCCTGCACGGTACAGGCCGAGTCCCGTCAGGTACGCCGCCGAGGACGCGGCGCGTGGGTCTTCGCGCAGACGCGTCGGAACGACGGCGCCGGCCAACCGGAGGGCCAGCGCGTCCGCGGCCGCCGCGGCGGCCGCCGCGAGCGTCCGGTCCTCGCCCTCAGCGTCCGCGATCGCGAGCAGCGCGCCCTCCGGCACCGAGACCGCGCGCAAGTGGAACTGCCACCGCGTCGCGGAGCGGCCCACGGTCCCCGTGACCGCGACCTCGGCCGAGAGCAGACCGCCGACCTGCGCGGCTCCGGCGGCCCCGGCCGCTGCGCCGACCGCCTGGTCCGCGAGCACCCGGTCGATCGCCTCCCTCTCCACGATCCGGAGATCCGCCCGCTCGGCGAGCCGCGCCTCCACGAGGTCCCGTGCCGCCTGCGCGGTCGTCGCCTCCTCGGCCGTCGCTCCACCCTCCAGCGGGAGGACGACGACCGTGCGCGCCGGCCGCGGGTCGGCGTGCACGGTGCCGGTGATCGCCAGCGCGAGCACGGCACCGGCGAGCGCGCGGCGGATCATCTGGGAGCCGCCGTGCGCAGGACGCGCAGGCCGTCGTCTCCGGCGAAGGAAGACGGTGCGATCAGCGAGAGAATCGTGCCGTCCGGGAGCGCCATCGCGTCTTCCACGTCGGCGTCGTCGAGGGTCGCGATGGGGGGGCCGCTGTCTTCGCCGAGGCGCGAGCGGAAGAGCCCGCGGCGCTCGGGACTCATCGCGTCCCAGACGAACACCTCGCGCCCACGGACGAGCAGTGCCGTCCCGACGGTGAACCACGACCCCTCCGCGGCTCCGGCGTGCCGGACATCCATCCGGCGCCACGAGCGACCGTCCTCGGTGAGATGCAGCGCCGTGGCACCCGTCCTGTGTCGACGCGCGGCGAGGACGAAGCCTGCGCCTCCCAGTGGCGCCACCGCGAAGCGCGACATCCCCAGCGTGACCAGCGCCGGCTCGCTCCAGGCCACGCCGTCGGTCGACGTCAGGACGTAGACTCCCAGCCCGCGCGCTCCCGCGGCCAGGCGGACGAACAGGTGAAGCGTGCCGCGAGCGTCCTCGACGAGGCGCGGCGCGGCGACCTCGAGAGACGTTCCTGCCGTGAAGCTGAACAGCGTTCCGCCGCGTCCGAGCGAGGGGAGTCGCACTCTCCGGGGATAGGTCCAGTCCTTCAGGTCCCGCGACGTCGAGATCCAGAGGTCGGCTCGTCCCCGCTCCACGCGGTCCGACACCCAGACGAGCCGGTGAAGCCCGTCCCTCCCCTGCAGGAGGGACGGGCAGATCTCGGTGCTGTCCGTCGAGATGGTCAGGCGGCGCGGGAGTCCGAACGACGCCCCGGCATCCTCCGAGGTGGCGATCCAGAGGTCCGGGTCCCGCGTCGGAGTGGAGGAGATGCCGTACCCCTCGAACCACACGAAGTCGCCGTCCGCGAAGACGACATGGACCCGGCCCTCGGCATCCGAGGAGATCCGTGCGTGCTGCGCGGCGCTCGGACCCTTGACGCGCAGAGGGCCCGCTGCCAGGACGACACCCGTGCCCCGTCCCGCCGGCGCGGACTCCACCTCCGGAACCAGGTCGACGGTGAGCGTCGCTTCCTCCACCGTGACGTTCTCGCCGACGGCATGGGCCCTGACGACCCGCGCCGGACGACGTGGTCCCGAGGCGAGTTCCATGGGTGCCCACGCGTCCCCGGGTCGTGCGGACTGCCGCTGGAGCAGCGAGAGCGAGCCGTCCTCTCCGGCCTCGAACCGCACGGCCGATGCCGCGGTGGCCCGCGCGCGCCGGGCGCGCGCGTGGAGATGCACGCGGGCGATGAGCGTTCCCCGGGGCGCGAGCAGGACACGGCCCCCGATCCAGGTCGGCGCCATCGCGGCGTCGGGCGGAGGTGGCGGCTGCCCCGCGATGCGGACCGGGGTGCGGTCCGCCCCGACGCGGACGACGCCGTCGGGCGCCGGTTCATCGTGAGGCGCCCGACGGTACGCATCGACGAAGACCTCGGCGATGGACGATTCGAGCTCCCAGACCGACCCGGTCGCGCGTCCGCGACGCGCGATGAGCCAGCCCATCTCCGCGTGCCCGCGCACGCCGCTCGGTTGCGTCGGGGTCAACCGGGCCAGCTGTTCCTTCGCGCGGCGGTCGGCAAGGTCCCGCGCGCGACGGAGGAACTCCAGGGCGCCGTGCACGTCCCCCCCGTCCGCCATCAGCTCGGCCGTGAGCCGCGCGATCGTCGCCGCCTCCGGCAGATCCGCGTACCGCTCGAGCATCGCGGCGAGCACCGCCCCGGCCTCCACCGGGCGACCGAGGTCGCGGTCGAGGGCGCGGGCGGCGAGGCGTGCCGCGAGCATCGCGCGCCGCGGGTCCTTCGTGACCTCGATCACGCGCCGCCACTCGGCGACCGCGTGCTCCGGCTCGCCCATGCGCGCGTAGAGGCGTCCGAGATCCACCGCGGCGTCCGGCGGAGCGTCGGGTCGCTCGAGGGCGCCGGCGTAGCCCACGAACGCCGCCGCCTCGTCGCCCCGCTCCTCCGCGGCGACCGCGCCGTAGTACGCAGCAAGCGCCTCGATCGCGGGCGTGTCCGACCGCGCGAACGGTTCGGTCGCCTCGCCGGTCACGACCGCGTCGGCCAGCGAGCGGGAGAGCGCCCCGAGAGCCGAAAGCGGCGCCTTCGCGCGCCCCGAGTGGACGATCGCCCCGGTCTTCGCGTCCACGCAGGTGACCTCGGCGTCGACGACGCCGTCCGTCAGCTCGTACGTGCCGAGGACCGCCCAGTCGGCGCCCGCGATGCCGGCCACGCGCGAGGCTTCGGACCGCCCGGCGACCCCGGACTCGACCAGGCGGAGCTCGCGCAGCAGCGCGGCGACCTGCCCGTGCTCGACGACCGCGAAGCCCGCGCGGGACGCGAGATCCGAGCCCACGAGGTGCGCGAGCCCCGTGCCGACCCACACGTGCTCGGGCGCCTCCTTGCGCGGCAGGAACCGCAGGACGGCGACCTGAACGCGGTCCTCGGCTTGCGCCGTCCGAGCGACGACGGCGAACGCGACGACGACCGCGAGCAGGCGGTGCACGGCGGCCTTACTTCGGGGCGGCGGCGCGGGCGCGTGCCACCGCGACGCCGAGGTCGAGGGCCGCACGGCGGCCCAGCTCGTCGAGCGCCTTCTTGCCCGCGAAGACCTCCGAGAGGTCGGCCCCGGCCCCGGTGCCCGTGTGGACGGCGAGGATCGCGCCCGTCTTCGCGTCGATCGCGCGCAGCTCGATGCGCGCGCGGCACGAGACGAGCTCGCCGACCCGCCCGCCATACTCGGAGAACCCGGCGCCGACCACCACCACGTCCGCGGCGAGCGAGGCGGGCGCGGGGAAGGTCGCCTTCCCGTCCGCCGCGGCGGCGAGCCAGTCGCGCTCCGCCGCGCCCTGGACCGGCGCGAGGGGGTAGCCGAGTCGCGCGAGGCCCTGCAACAGGGAGGTCTCGGCGGCGGGGTCGGGCGCTCGCTCGACGCGCAGGTGCTGCTCGGGTACCCGCACCGCCACGCGCGGCAGCGCGACCTTCAAGGCCGCGATCGTCTTCTCGGCGGCAGCGAACGCGGCGTCGTGCGCGGGAGCGCGAAGGGACCGAGCGCCAAGCTGGGCGACGACGTGGGCGCGAAGCTCGCCGTGCTGCTGCGGGAGCGGCGGGCCGATCTGGTCCCGGCCCCGACGGCGCCCGACGCCGCGTTCGCTGCCGCCGAGAAGACGATCGCGGCCTTGAAGGTCGCGCTGCC
>DATLLK010000272.1:0-4516 GCA_035537895.1 Planctomycetota bacterium | reverse complement strand
GTGCGGGCGCGCCTCTTCGAGCCCTTCGTCACCTCGAAGGGCGAGGAGGGCGGCGGGCTCGGGCTGGCGATCAGCCGCGGGATCGCGCGCGACCACGGCGGCGAGCTCGCGCACGAGCGCCGCGAGGACGGCGAGCCCGGCGCGCAGTTCACGATGCGGCTCCCCATCCTCGCCCCCGCGGCGGCCCGCAAGCGGGAGATCGCGCCCGCCGCGCTCGGGCGCATCCTCGTGGTGGACGACGAGGAGGCGGTGCGCGACGCCGTCGCCGCCACGCTCAACCGCCTGGGCGCGGAAGCCGAGGCCGTCCCCTCCGGGGAGGAGGCGCTCCGCCGCTGCGAAGGGCCCACGGCCTGGGACGGCGTCCTCCTCGATCTCCGGCTCGAGGGCGCGGCGGGGCTCGACGTCCATCGCCGGCTCCGCTCGTTGAACCCCGTCGTCGCGCGGCGCGTCGTCTTCATGACCGGCGACCACTCCGACGAGTCGCTCCTTCGCGAGGCCCGCGCCACGGGACGCCCCGTGCTCGAGAAGCCGTTCACCGCCGACGAGCTGCGCCGCGCGCTGACCGTCCCCGCAGGAGCCTAGTCGGGCGGCGGCAGACCGAGGGCGCGCGCCGCCCAAGGCAGCGCAGCGCCCAACTGCGCGCGCTGGAGGCCGCGCACGGTCGATCCGGGAAACGGCGGCGGAAGCCCGGCGACGGACGCGAAGTAGCCGGCGACGAGCGCCGGGATCTCCGGCCCGACCGTCCAGACCTCGTGGGGCGGCGGGCCGCCCTCGACGTGGAGGCTCGGCAACCAGCACGCCAGGTCCATGGACGGGTTGCCGCGACAGGTCCAGTTCCAGTCCACGAGTAGGGTGCGTCCGCCCGCGAACGCGACGTTGTCGCTGCGGACGTCGAAGTGGAGCGGGGCGTCGCCCTCGAGGACCGCCGCGCGCGACGCCTCGCGGAGCGTCGGCAGGGCGCGTGAGAGCCAGGTCTCGGAGACGACGCCGAGCGCGAGGAACGGCGCGGGGTCGGCCGCCACGCGGGGCCAGCCGTCGAGTCGATCCCGCTCCGCCTCCGCGGACGGCAGCCCGTCGGGCACGGGAGCGAGGTGAAGGTCCGCGAGCGCCTTCGTCAGCGCCGCGACGCGGTCGGGCCCCCACGGCGGCGGCCAGTGCGCGTCGGACAGGTCCTCGAGGAGGAGGACCGGCCGCTCCCCGCCGTCCCCGCCGAGGCAGCGCGGGAGGACGTCGGCCCGCAGCTGCTCGTACATGCGCCGCTCGGTCGAAAGCCACGTCGCCGTCTGTTCGTTGACGGCCGCCTTCACGAACGCGCGGTCGCCCCGGGTGGTCCGCACGACCCAGCGCTCCGCCTGCGTGTACCCGCGGGTGACGCGGCGGGCCGCTTCGATCGGCGAGCCGAGGAGCCCTTCGACCCGGGCCGCAAGGTCGGCGGGGAGGGCGTCGTCGGCCATGACGGCGCACTCTAGGCCACCCTGCGCGAAGGGGTATAGACTGAGGTTCGTGGTGACGCTGCGCGCGCCCCTCGCCGTGACCCTCGCCGTGACCTTCACGGCAACGCTCCTCGCGCTGGGCGGCTGCGCCGGTCGGTACGCGCGACTCGGCGGCGACCCCGCGACCGCGGCTCGCCCGCGCGCGGTGGCGCGCCCCGGCGAGAGCGGGTACGCCTCGTTCGGACGGTCCGTCCGGCTGCGCACGGACACGCCGTCGCTCACGGCGCTCGAGGAGCAGGCCCGAGGTCCGGAGATGGTCGACCCCGGCGTCCCCGCGTGGGCGGAGACGCCCGCGGGGCCCGCGGGCGACTCCGGTGTGAGCTCCTGGTACGACCCGTGGGCGAGCGCCAACGGGTGGGGCGTCGTCGCACCGGGCTATGGCTACGGCATGGGGTACGGGACGCCGGGCTACACGCCGGGCTACACGCCGGGCTATGGGGTGCCGGGTTATGGGGCGCCCGGTGGCGCGGTTCCGCCCGGCCTGCGTGAGCCCAGCGCGTTGACGGTTCCCTACCACCGCGCCTTCCCCAACAGCGACGTCACGTATCACCGCCCCGGCCTCTCGACCGGCACCGGCATCTACGGCCGCGACGCGCAGGACGCGGCTCGCTGGCCCAACCGCTAGGGTCTCGCCCTCCGGGCGGCCTACGCTGCGGATCGGAGGCGCGGCATCGCGAGGAAGCCGACGACGCCGCAGAGCGTGCCGAACACGCCCGCGAGCAGGAAGAGCGTCGGGGCGTCGGTCGCCTCGGCGATGGCGCCCGCGGCGAGCGCGGAGAGCGCGGTCATCCCGGCCACCGTCACGTAGACGAGCGAGAACACCTGCCCGCGCCGCTCCTCGGGGACGTGCTGCTGGAGCAGGGCCGTGCGGCCCACGACGATCCACGGGATGAACAGCCCGTGCACGAAGATCAGCGCGAGCGCGAGGGGATAGGAGCGAACGAAGAAGAACGGGATGTAGGTGAGCCCGTCGAGGGTCATCCCCCACAGGATGAGCCGCCCCTTGCGCGCCGACGGGCCGAAGCGGGTGAGGGTCGCGGCGCCCACGAGGAACCCCAGCGCCATCGCGCCCTCGAACCAGGCGAGGTGGCGCGCGCCGAGGTGGAGCGAGTCCTTCACGAAGAGCGTCGCGCCCACCACCGCGGGACCCATGATCGCGAGGTTGTCGAGCGCGGTCAGCGAGAGCAGGCCGAGGAGCAGGGGGTCGCGCGTCGCCGAGCGTAGGCCCTCGCCCGCGTCGCGCCACAGGCTGCCGCGGGCCGCGCGGGCGGGCGCCGTCGCGGACGGGGGGACGACGAGGAAGGCGAGCGTGGCCGCGCTCGCGAGGAAGGTGACTCCGTCGAGCCCGAGGACGAGGAGCACGCGGTCGCCGCTCGTCTCCCGCTCGGCGCCGAGCAGCACGCCGCCGAGCCAGAGCCCCAGGATCTGCGCGAGCTGTCCCGAAGTCTGGAAGGCGGCGTTGAAGCGCACGAGCGCCCGCCCCTCGGCGAGACGCGGCAGGAGCGCGTCGCGCGCCGGCAGGAACGGCGTCGAGGCCACGGCCACGAGGAGCGCGGCGCCGACCACGAGCCCGTAGGAGAGTCCGACGCCGGCGGCGAGGAGGGGGAGGCCCAGGAGGAGGCCCGCCCGCACGAGGTCGGAGAGGATCATCGCGCGGCGCCGGTCCGTGCGGTCGACCCACGCGCCCGCGAGCGGGCCGAGAAGAAGGAACGGCACCGCCCACAGGAACACCGCGCCGCCCGTCGCGAGGGGCGAGCCCGTCAAGGACGCCGCGAGCCACGCGATGCACGCCTGGAACACGGCGTCCCCCATCTGGGAGACGAACTGCCCCGACCAGAGCAGCGCGGCGTTCTTGCCGAAGCGGTCCATGCGGCGGGGCACTAGACCACGCGGAGGCCCCGCCGGGAACCGCCGTCACATGCCCGGCGACATCGCCCCCGAGGCGCGCCCGAGCCAGTAGGCGAACAGCCAGTCGGCCCGCGTCACCGTGCGGTCGGGATGCGGGACGGCGTTCTCGTAGCCCATCTCCTCGTGGTCCGCGTCCTCCTTCCACAGCCACGTCGAGACCGGCCGACGCTCGATCGGCACGATGTGGCGCTGCTTCGCGCGTGTCGTCCCCTTCCACTCGACCTCCTCGGGCCGCATGGCGAGGAGCGTCGTCCGCAGGTCCTCCGCGGCGTCGGCCCGGTCGTAGTCGCCGCCGGCGAGGAGGAACAGGGCGAGCAGGGCGCCGTTCTGCCAGCGTTTCGTGTGCCGGCGGAGGTCGCGCAGCGCGCGCATCGCGTTGCTGCGGGCGCGGCCGGTGCCCTCGAGCGCCACGACGACGAGGGCCAGGTGCGACATCTGGACGTTGGAGGCGTCGAGCGCCTGCGTGTCGATCCAGGTGTGCTGGGAGTCGATGGAGTCGACCCACCCGTCCTTCTCGAGCCGGCGCCAGGCGCGATCGAGGTCCTCGCCCGGGGAATAGCGCTGGCCCGCGAGGATCGCCGCGCAGCCGATGGCGGCGTGGACGCCGTTCTCGACGACGAGCGCGACCTTCGGATCGAGCTGCCCGTGCTTCGTGACGTCCCAGTCGACGTCGCGCACCTTCATCCCGCCCTTGGCGAGGCGGCGCGCGATGGCACCGAGGTTGCGCGATGCCGTCGCGCGGACCTCCGGGTCGTCGACGAGCCGCGCCATCATCGTCCACCCGAGGACGACCCCCGACAGGGTGTCGCGGCTCGGGTCGTCGCGGAACATCAACCCGCCGCCGAGCGGCGAGCGCCGCGTGTCCTTCCCGGGAGACTCTCCCGGGATCGGCCGGCCCACGGCGCGCGAGAGGCAGCCCTCCTTCCCCGTCGCCTTCGAGAGGAGGTCGAGGCCCGCGGCGAGCCGGCGCACGAGCGCGAGCGACTCCGGGTCGCGGGTGATCGCGTACCGGCAGGAGAGCGAGGCCGCGTAGCACCCCGACCAGATCCCCGTGTCCGCGAGCTTCAGGGCGTCGGCGGACAGCTGCTCGGGCGTCGCGTTGTGGCGGTGGACGT
>DATLLK010000271.1:0-7092 GCA_035537895.1 Planctomycetota bacterium | reverse complement strand
CCGTTGAAGCAGTCGTCGGTCGACGTGAACGTGTACTGCGACGCCACCGACGTCCCGCCGACCGACGACTGCTTCAACGGCACGCACTGGTGCGACGTCTACACTCCGCAGGGGCTCACTCCCGGGCCGTGGGACGACGCGAACCTCGTCTACGCGCCGAACGACCCGATCCCGCCTCCCCCGCCCCAGCGGTAGCGGGTCCGACAGCGCCCGGGCGTGGATCATCCCCGCATCGACGCCTCCCCGTCCCGTCGGCCCATGGACTTCCCGCGGTCCCTGCGCTCGTGCGCACGGCGTGTGCTGCGGTACGCCCTGATCTGCGTCGCGTTCTCCGGACCCGCCGCCATCGCCGAGGACGTGGACGAGGAGGTCGAAGCCCGCGAAGCCCCCACGTTCATCGCGAAGCTGCTCGTGGAGGGACGGCGCGACGGCGAGGCGGACATCGCGCAGCACTGCGCCGAGTCCACGGCCGAGGCGGGCGTCGACCCGTGGGAGGTGACCGACGAGATCCTCGGCATGGGCGACGGGCAGGGCGCCCTCGCGTTCGCCCGCGCCGCGCGCACGGCGGACCGCGAGGCGCTCGTGTCCTTCGCGCAGGCCCTGGCGGCGATCGACCCGCAGACGGAGGCCCGCAAGGCGCTCCACCGGGCGCTGCTGGCGCTCGACGAGGGGACGCCGTCGATCGTCGCGATGGAGGTGCAGGCGGCGGAAGCCGCCAGGGGCTCCCCGCTGTGGGTCCGCCAGCAGCTCTGTCGTGCCCGGGCCGAGGCGGCAACGTCGACGTGGGCGCTTGCCGCCGCGAGGTTCGCGGAGGTCGCGGACGATGCCGGTCGACTGGGTTGGCGTGCAGCGGAGGCCGCGGCGCGATTGGAAGCCGGGGGAATCACGTTGGAGGAGCTGCACGATCCGGCGCGGGCCCGCGTGCACTTCCGTCGAGCGGTCGACGTCGCGGAGACGCTCGGGAACGCGGGTGTCCACGGGACGGCGCTCCGGATGTCGGGGGTCGCCGCCGCGACCGTGGGCGATCTCCTCGAGGCGTGCGCGCTCTACAAGCGGGCGGCGGACCGCCTCCGGGAGGCGGGTCAGCCCAACGCCCAGGCCGGCGCTCTGGCGAATCTCGGCGTCGCGCTGTTCCGGCTGGGGAGCTACGCCGCCGCGCTCGACGCGGAGGACGACGCCTGGCGGGTGTCCACGACCATCGACGCCGCGAACGAGCGTGCGGCGCAGCAGGCCTGGATCCACGTCTGGTACGCGGCGATCCACCAGGAGATCGGGGGGCTCGGGAAGGCCGAGCGGCACCTCGAGCAGGCCGCCGGGCTGCTGGACGGACTCGCCGGCGTTCTGCCCCCGCGGGAAGCGGCCCGGCTGGCGGCGTACGTGCACGGCAACCGCGCGCTCGTCCTTCTCAAGAGCGAGGACCTCGCCGCCGCGGGCCGTGCCTCCAAAGCGGCGCTCCAGCACTTCGAGTACTCCCGCGACACGCTGGGGCTCCTCGGCGCCTACGCGAACGCCGCGCGCATCCGCGCGGCGACGGGCGACGCCACCACCGTGGCGCAGCAGAGCTCCGCATGGAAGCGACTCGCGGAGGCCGAGGACCCGGTCGTCGCGCTCGCGGTCGAGGCGGACCTCGCCGAGGTGTACCTCGCCGAAGGCCTGCCGCGGACCGCGGAGATCGTGCACCGGGACGTCCTCGCCCGGGCGACGGGCATGGGACTCTCGTACCTGAACGCGCGACAGTGGGCGGGGCTTGCCCTCGCGCAGGCGGCCAGCGGCGACGACCTCGCCGCGGCGCTCGCCGCCCGCATGCTGCTGACGGCGCTCGGCGGCGTCGTCGGCGGCCTGGGCGACGAGGAGGCGGGCTTCGCGCGGGAGCGCTTCGCGGACGCCTTCCACGTCGGCGGCACGTCCGCGGCGCGCATCGGGGACGCGTCGTCCGTCTGCCTGCTGGCCGAGGCGGGCCGGGCGGGGGCGCTGCTCGAGTCGCTCGGCGGCCGCGAGCGCCTGCGGGAGGTCGTGCTCCCCGCCGAGGAGCGTGACGCGCTCGTCAAGGTCCGCGAGTCGGCCCACGCCGCGTACGTGGAGTACCTGGGGGAGCTCGCCACCGGCCACGTCGATCCCGCGTCCCCGCGGCGTGCGGCCCACCTCGCGGCCCAGGACGCGATCGCGGCGCAGGTGGCCCGCATGCAGCGACGCGCGAAGTCGCGCGTGGGGCTCGTCTACCCCATGCCCGACGACCTGCCGCGACTCCAGGGTCACCTGCGCGAGGGGGAGGCGCTCGTCCTCTATGTGCTGCCGTCGGGGCGCGCGTTCGGACGCGCGCGGGCGATCGTCGTCGAGAAGACCGCCGCGCGCGTGGTGGATCTCGGCGACGCCCGCGAGATCGTCGATGTCACGCAGGCGCTCGTCGACGACGCGCGCGGGGACTTCGCGCCGGGGGCGGTCGAGGCGGCGGCGGCGCGCGTGATCCGTCGGCTCGAGCTCCCGTCCTCCGTGCGCACGCTCATCGTGTCGCCGGAAGGAAACCTGTCCTACCTGCCCTGGGCGGCGCTCGTCCCCGAGCACGTCACCGTCGCGGTCGTGCCGTCGGGCACCACGTTCGGCGCGCTGCGCGAGGACGCGAAGCAACGGGGGCCGCTCGCGGCGGACCGTCCCGTGCTCGGCGTGGGGGACCCCGACTACTCCGTGATCCCCGGCGGCGTGAACCCGGCGAACCTGCCGTGGTCGATCCGGCTGCTCCGGCTCCCCAAGACGGAGGAGGAGATCCGGAGCGTCGCGCAGGTGCGGCTCCTGCGCGGGGACGCGACGGAGCGGCGACTGCGAGAGGAGACGGCGCGGCTCTCGGGGCAGGGCGGGATCCGCGCGCTGCATCTCGCCGCGCACGGTCTCGTGAACATCGAGCGGCCGCTCCTCTCGTGCGTCGCGCTCACGGCCGAACCGGGGGAGGACGACGGGTACCTGACGGTCGTGGAGGCGATGCAGTTGTCGCTTCGCACGGATCTGGTCGTGTTGTCGGCCTGCGAGAGCGGTCGCGGCGGTCTCGTCCGGGGGGAGGGCGTATTCGGGCTCGTCCGCGCGTTCATGGTCGCGGGAGCCCCGCGCGTCATCGCGAGCCTGTGGAAGGTGGACGATCGCGCGGCGCGGACCCTGATGGAGGACTTCTACCGGCGGTGGACGCCGGACGTGCCGGCCGCACGGGCGCTCCACGACGCGCAGATGGCGCTCAAGAAGGCGGGTGCGCCCCCCCGGGACTGGGCGGCCTGGGTGCTGTGGGGACTCCCGGGCTGACCGCGAGCCTCGCCAGCGCTGCGGACGGCCCGAAATCGGCCCGTGCGGCGGCACGGGGGGGGTCGCTAGAATCCCCGGGCCGCATGGCTCAGGACACGAAACTCATCCTCTCTTCCGCCCTTGGAGGCGATGCCGCCAGCATGGGACAGCTCTTCGAGCGGTTCCGCAACCGGACCGTGCTCTGGTGCGAGTCGAAGATGTCGGAGCAGCTGCGGTCCCGGATGGACGCGGAGGACGCTGCCCACGACATCCTGGCGCAGGCTTTGAAGGACTTTCATCAGTTCCACGGCGCCTCGATCGATCAGTTCGGCGCGTGGTACTGGACCGTCGCCGAGAACCGGCTCCGCGACCTCGTGGACTATCACGGCGCCAAGAAGCGCCAGCCCGGGGACCCGCTCTCCCTCAGCCAGACGTCCCCCTCGCAGGCGGCCGCCCGCGACGAGCTGATCGTTCGCGTCCGGCGAGCGATCCAGGCCCTTCCCGAAGAGTACCGGGCGATCATCCGGCTCGTGAAGCTCGAGCAGCGGGCCCCGGAAGAGATCGGGATGATGCTCGGGAAGACCGCGAACGCCATCCGCATCCTGCTCTGCCGGGCGCTGAAGCAACTCAAGGCCAACATGGGCGAGGACGCGTCCGGGCGGCTCTAAGTAGTCCAAGTCCTACGTCCCCTCCCCCGGTCGCCGGGCGGGAAGAGGAGAAACGCACCGGTCCGGTCTCCGCTCACTGGTGCGGAACCCATACCCATGAATGAACGCCGCGCCATCGACGAAGACGCGGTCGCCGAGGCTCTCGGCGACCTGGAGACGCGGCGTGCCCGCGGCGAGTCCCCCAGCGTCTTCGAGTATCGCGACCGCCTCGGCGAGTCGCACACGGCGCTCATGGAGGTGCTCGAAGCGGAGGCGGTGCTCGACGAGGTCCTGGATCCGCCGGCGGAGGAGTGTCTGCCGCGCGACTTCGGACCTTACACCCTGCTCCGCGAGCTCGGGCGCGGCGCGACCGGGGTGGTCTACGAGGGACTCCACCGCCAGCTCGGGCGCCGCGCGGCGATCAAGGTGCTCCGCCGCGGCTTCGACGCCGACGCGTCGTCCCGCGACCGGTTCCGGCGCGAGATGCGGGCCTGTGCGAAGGTGCGACATCCGCACATCGTGGAGATCCACGAGGCCGGCGAGGTGGACGGACGCCCGTTCTACGCCATGGCGCTGGCCGAGGGCCGGACGCTCTCCGCGCTGATCAAGGCCGGGGAGGCGCCCGCGCCGAAGGCGCTGGCCCGCTCGATGGCCGACATCGCCGACGCCCTGTCGGCGCTCCACGCGACGGGTGTCGTCCATCGCGACGTGAAGCCGTCCAACCTCATGGTGCGGGGCGACGGCGACCTGCTCCTCGCCGACTTCGGCCACGCGCGCGTGGGCGACGGCATGGGGCTCACGGTGACGGGCGAGACGCTCGGCACCCCGCACTACATGAGCCCCGAGCAGCTCCTCGACGCGAAGGGCGGGGTCGACGAGCGGTCCGACGTGTACGCGCTCGGCGCCACGCTCTACGAGGCGCTCGCCGGCCAGCCCGTCTTCCCGGCGCGCGACTTCCCCACGCTCGCGCGGATGATCCTCGAACAACGGCCCGAGCCGCTGCACAAGGTCGCACCGCACGTCCCCGCGCCGCTCGAAGGGATCGTGATGAAGGCGCTCGAGAAGCGCCCCGAGGACCGGCAGGCGACGGCGGCCGAGCTGCGCGACGAGCTCCGCGCGTTCGCCGCGGACGAGCACGTCACGAGCCATCCGGTCGGCACGATCGTGCGCTTCGGCCGCTACGTCCGCCAGCACGCGCTCCCGATCGCGGCGGCGCTCGCCGTGACGCTCGGCGGCGCGTGGCTGTGGACGCACCGCCCCGCGACGATGCGGATCGAGAGCTTCCCGCCGGGCGCCGAAGTCCTGGTCGCGGGGACCTCGCGCGGCACGACGCCGGTCGAGGTGTCCCTTTCGCCCGGTTCCTACGACGTGACGCTGCGCATGGCGGGCTTCGCGGACAGGACGCGCCGGGTCGCGCTCGGCGCGGGGGGCGAGCGCGACCTCGAGCTCGCACTCGAGGTGCACGAGAACGCCGCCGGCACCGACTTCGGACCGCGCGACCGCCTGCTGGAGGCCGTCGGCGTCGAGATCGCCCGGTTCGAGACGCGTCGGGGCGAGCGGGCGGGCGGCGGCGACAAGTTCACCGTGCTGTGGCCCCGGGGCGACGTCCGCCTGGAAGACCTCGCGGACTGGGCCGCGGAGGCGATCGACTACAAGTCCGGGAGCGTGCTCGAGTTCGTGCGCGGCGGCAAGGTGCTCTACTCCGAGCCGTTCCACGCCGAGCTGCCGGCGGTCCTCCAGCCGATCCCGGCGGCAGTCCTTGGCGCGCTGAAGGAAGGGGACGTCGTCCGCTTCGGTCTCCGCGAGGCGAGGGCGAGGCAGGGGCAGTTCGCGCGCGACCAGGAGGCCGAGTTCCGCATCGTGCGCTCGGACGCGAGCGAGGCGATCGCGGCCGCGGAACGGCGGGTCGGCGAGCAGCCGGCGGTCGTCCTCGCCGAGCTGCGCGCGCGCCTCCTGCTCGAGAAGGGCCTCCGAACGGCCGCCCTGCGCCACCTCGAGGGCCTTCCCGACGACGTCAAGTCGGACCCGCGCATCCTCGCGCTCACGTACCGCGTCTACGACGAGCTGCGGCTCGGCGCCTCCGGCCGCGGCAAGGCGGTGCGCGACAGAATCGACGGTCTGCCGCAGGCCGTCCAGGTCGCGCTCTACGGGGAAGTCGACGCGTCCGTGAGGTAGGGCGCCGTCCCTATCGCGGGCCGCCCAGGTGGCGGCGGAAGTGCTCGCGGATCCGGCCGTACACGTCGACGTGGTTCGCCGCCCCGCCGATGCCGTGTCCGCACGAGGGATAGAGCATCTGGTCGAAGGGGCGCTTCGCCGCAAGGAGTGCCGTGCCGAAGCGCAGCGTGTTCGCCACGTGCACGTTGTCGTCCGCGATGCCGTGCATCAGGAGCAGCGCGCCGCGGACGTCCTTCGCGAAGGTCACCGCCGCCGTGTCGCGGTAGCCGTCCGGGTTCTCCGAGGGTCGGTCCAGGTAGCGCTCGGTGTAGATCGAGTCGTACAGCCGCCAGTCCGTCACCGGGGCGACCGCGACGCCTGCGTGAAACACCGTCGGCGCGCGCGCCATCGCGAGGCACGCCATCGTCCCGCCGTAGGACCAGCCCCAGATCCCGACCCGGTCCCCGTCCACGCCCGGTCGCTTCGCGACCTCGCGGACCGCGGCGACCTGGTCGTCGAGCTCGGGCAGGCCGAGGCGCCGGTGGACGACGGTCTCGAAGTCCTTGCCGCGTCCGCCCGTTCCGCGGCCGTCGATCGCGAACACCAGGAACCCGTCGCGCGCGAGCAGTTCGGTGTAGTAGGAACCCGCCCCGCGCCACGTGTCGCGCACGATCGAAGAGCCCGGCCCGCCGTACACGTGGACGATCAGCGGGTGCTTGCGGGCGGGGTCGAAGCCCGGCGGCTTCCACAGGACCGCCGACAGCGCGACGCCGTCCCCCGCACGCACGGTGAGCCACTCCGGGGCCACGAGTCGAAGCGCCTCGTGCGCGGGCGTCGTCTGGCGGGCGAGGACGCGGACCTCCGTGCCGTCGGCACGGCGCAGCGTGGTCGTCGGCGGCACGGTCGCGAGCGAGGTCGTGTCGACGAGCCACCGGCCGTTCGGCGAGGCGGAGACGGCGTGGTTCCACTCGCCGCCGAGCACGGTCTCGGGCGAGCCCGTGCCGTCGAGCCGTCCGCGCATCAGGGT
>DATLLK010000270.1:0-3143 GCA_035537895.1 Planctomycetota bacterium | reverse complement strand
GGGGGGGAGGCGGGGGCGGCTCCGCTCGCGACACCCGGGGTCGATGCCCGGCGGCGGAGCCTCCCGGCGCGCGGCGCGTGTCGGCGCTTCGCCATCCTCCGGTCGGCGGTCGGGTTTCGTGTCACCGCCCGCAGCCTACGGGCGACGTGCGGGCCGGGACAGCCCTTGCGATGCCGAGCCGGCGCGCCGCACCGTCCCGACGGATATCTTGGGCCTCCATGAACGCCCGCACCGCCTTCGCCGCCGCCGTGACGTGCGTCCTCCTCGCCGCGGCAGCCGCCGCGGCCGACCTGCTCCGGGAACCGTGGGCCGGGTTCGCGCCGGGATCGTTCGTGCACCAGAAGACCACGGCGAAGACCAGCGTCGCGAGCCGCGGGGACACCGTCACCGAGTCGCGCACGACGCTGCTCGCCGCCGACGGTGCCAAGGTGACGCTCAAGTCCGAGTTCCGCGTGGCGGACGGCGCGTGGCAGGGGCACGAGATGACGATCGACCCCGCCGTGAAGGGCAAGGTCGAGGCGCCCCGGCCCGAGGCGCTCGGCGACGAGAAGCTCACGGTGGACGGCCGCGAGGTCGTGTGCCGCAAGCAGCGGACGGTCGCCGAGGGCATCACGACCGTGTCGTGGACCCACGCCGACCTCGGTCTGGTCCGCAGCGAGTCGCGGAGCGAGGGGGGCGGGCGCAGCGACACGATCCTCGAGAAGCTCGCGGAGAAGGTCCGCGCGGGCACGGGCGACGTCGAGTGCCGGCGGATGAGGACGATCACGACGTCGGAGGTCGGGACGTCGGAGACCACGATGTGGCTCTCCCCGGCCGTGCCGGGCGGCGTCGCGCGCTCCGAGACCATGACGATCCAGGGCACCGTGCGGCTGACGATGTTCACCGAGACGCTCGAGTACTTGGCCAAGAGGCGGTAGGCGGGTTCGACGGGACGCCCTGGGGGCGGGGCGGCGCCCCCTCGGGGCCAGGCCGATTTTCGGCGCGTATCCGTCGGAACCGGGCCGCGGATCGCGTACAACCGGGTCACGGAGGAACCGACCATGGCGAAGGCGAAGTCCGCGGATGCGCTCAGCGACGACGTCGTCCAGTCCCTGCAGAAGCTCTACTCGCACGAGCTGTCGGGCGTGGTGCGCTACCTGCACTACTCCCACATGATCATGGGCCCCAACCGCATCCCGATCGTCTCCTGGCTGAAGGAGCAGGCGACCGAGGCCCAGACCCACGCCTACGAGGTCGGGGAGAAGCTCACCGCCTTCCACCGGCACCCCGAGATGAAGGTGTCGCCGGTCGCCGAGTCGGGCAAGCACAACGTCCTCGACGTCCTGCGCGAGGCGCTCGACTACGAGCGGGAGGGTCTCGCGGAGTACCTGCGGCTCCTCGGGCTCGTCCGGGAGCACCGGCCGGGCGACGCGGCGCTCGAGGACTGGGTGCGGAAGTTCGTGGCGGACGAGACCCAGCACCTCGAGAGCGCGGAGAAGATGCTCCGCACGATGTGACGCCCGCCGCGACGACCCGCGCAAGCGCGCGGCGCCGCACGACTTGCGGCGGACCAGGGACGCCTCGCGACTTTCGTTAGCGCCCGTCGGCCGGCTCGTACAATTCCTCGCCTCGACCGGCCCGAACGCCGGTCACGCGAGGCACCATGCCCCTGACGACGACGCACGCGCCGGCCCCCGCGGCCGCCCCAGAGACGCCCGCGCGGGCTCCGCTGGTGAACGAGTGCTCGATCCAGATCGCGACGGTCAACGGCTCGGGCAGCCAGACCGCGAACAACACCCTGCTCCGCGCCATCTTCCAGATGGGCGTCCCGGTCTCGGGGAAGAACCTCTTCCCGAGCAACATCGCGGGGCTGCCCACGTGGTTCACGATCCGGGCGAACAAGCACGGCTACGTCGCGCGGCGCAAGGAGATCGACGTCCTCGTCTGCATGAACTCCGACACGGCCGTCGAGGACGTCAAGGGCGTCCCGGCCGGCGCGGCGATCGTCTACGAGGAGACGCTCGCGCTCGACAAGCACCGGACCGACGTCGTCTTCTACCCGGTCCCCTTCCAGAAGCTCGTGAAGGAGGTCTGCCCCGACGCCAAGCTGCGCAAGCTCGTCGTCAACATGCTGTACGTCGGCGCGCTCGTGCACCTGCTCGACATCGAGCTCGCCGAGGTCGAGAAGGCCCTCCAGAAGGCCTTCGGCAGGAAGCCGAAGGCGCTCGAGCTCAACCGCGCCGCGGTCGAGCGGGGCCTCTCGTGGACGCGCGACAACCTCGTGAAGCGCGACCCGTTCCGCGTCGCCCGGCTGGACAAGACGGCGGGCAAGATCCTCGTCGACGGCAACAGCGCGGCCGCGATCGGCTGTGTGTTCGCGGGCGTCACGGTGGTCACGTGGTACCCGATCACCCCGTCCTCGAGCCTCTGCGAGACCGTGATCGACTACGCGCGCGAGCACCGCGTCGACCCGGCGACGGGCAAGGCGACCTTCGCGATCGTGCAGGCCGAGGACGAGCTGGCCTCGATCGGCATGGTGATCGGCGCCGGATGGGCGGGCGCGCGCGCGATGACCGCGACCGCGGGCCCCGGCATCTCCCTGATGAACGAGTTCATCGGGCTCGGCTACTACGCCGAGGTGCCGGCCGTCCTCTTCGACGTGCAGCGCACGGGCCCCTCCACGGGACTGCCCACGCGCACGATGCAGGGGGACGTGATGAAGGCGGCCTACGCCTCGCACGGGGACTGCCGCCACCCGTGCCTCTACCCCTCCGACATGCGCGAGTGCTACGAGTTCGCGATGGAGGCGTTCGACGTGGCCGAGGCGCTCCAGACGCCCGTGTTCGTGATGAGCGACCTCGACCTCGGCATGAACCTGTGGATGTCGGACCCCTTCCCCTACCCGACGAAGCCCCTGCGGCGCGGGAAGGTCCTCGACGACGCGGGCGTCCTCGCGATGAAGGACTGGGGCCGCTACAAGGACGTCGACGGCGACGGCGTTCCGTACAGGACGCTCCCCGGCACGCCGGGAGAGGGCAAGGGCGCCTTCTTCTCGCGCGGCTCGGGCCACGACGAGCACGGCCGCTACACGGAGAGCGGGGCCGCCTACGTGCGCAACATGGACCGCCTGACGCGGAAGCTCGAGACGGCCAAGGGGCTGCTCC
>DATLLK010000269.1:0-4439 GCA_035537895.1 Planctomycetota bacterium | reverse complement strand
GCGGTGGCCGCGGCGGCTACGGCGGCGGCGGCGGCCGCTACTAGTTCCTCGAGCGGGCGTCCTCGCCCGCACGATTCCACGGCGGTCTCGGCGCGATCGCGCGCCGGGCCGCCGCTCCGAGCGGGGAGATCACCTGCACGGGGCGGGCACGCACGTGCCGCCTGCCGCGCGCCACCGGGCGCAGAGCGGGAGGTCCGTCGACGCCCGGCCCCGCTCCCCGTTCCGCGCTTTGGCGCGGGTGCGCTCCGCGGGAGCGCGGCGCGCGATGTCTCTCCCGTCCGACATCGAGCGTACGTACCCCCCGCCCGGGCGGTAGCATGATCATTTGAGGTGCATATGGCCATCGACGATCGCAAGTTCAAGCGCCTCACGCTCGAGAACGTGAACCGCGCCCCGCGCAAGCAGGGCGTGTACGCGCTCTACGCGCATCAGACGCTCGTGTTCCTGGGACTGGCGTCCGGCCGGGCCGAGACGATCCGCAGCCGCCTGCGCGCCCACCTCGACGGACTGGCCCAGGGCGTCACGCGCTACAAGCGTGAGCCGTCCACGGTCCCGCAGGCTCGTCTGAAGGAGCTGCTGGCGGAGCACGTGGCGGCGCACGGTGCCCTGCCCGTCCAGAACCGCGGACCCAAGGCTCGCTGAACTCGAGGCGTTGAGCCCAGGGCGTTGAGCCCCAGGCGCTGAGTCCCACGCGCTGAGTCCCGCGCGCTGAGCCCAAGGCGCTTGGTGCGGCGCGTTCGGCGGCCCCCGCTCCGGACCCCGGATCGGGCCTGTGCCGCCGGTGCGGCTGGGTAGCGCGGCGCGGACGCCGTCGTCCCGCGTCGCCATGCGCTCGCCGGCGCGCCCGTGACTACACTGCCGCGCAGATTCCCGCGGCAGCGTGGACCCGCGCGGCGGAGGGCGGTCGATGGCCGGCAGCGATCGGTGGATGGCGGTCGCCCTCGCGGGCGCGCTCGCGGTCGGGGTGACGGCGTCCGCACGCGGCGCGGACGCGCCGGCGGCGCCGGTCGTCGACGAGGCGGCGTTCGTCGCGGCGCTCGACACCGCGCGGGGGATCCTCGCATCGGGTCGCGGCGGCGACGGGCTGCGCCTCCTCGAGCGCGTGCTCGAGGAGCACAAGGGCCGCGACTACGTGCGGGCCAAGCGGCTCGACCTCGAGGACCTGGTCCACCGGCTCGCGTTCCGCGCGGAGGTCCCGCCGCCGGACCCGCAGACGGTCGTCAAGGGGAAGCTCAAGAAGTTCGTCTCGAGGACGGGCGAGCTCGAGATCCGCTACGAGCGCGGGAAGCCGCACGACTTCGAGCCGCACGGCGAGCGCCTCCTGTTCCCCGCGCGCTTCAGCGGGCCCTACACGATCACGATCAAGGGCGACGCCTACCCGGACAGCGCCTCCGCGATCCCCTACGCCGACGTCGGCCACGAGGAGAACCCGAAGACCCACAAGGTCCAGGCGTGGCGGATCGTGTTCGGCGTCGCCCCCTTCGCCGACGCTCCGGGTCGCAAGGCCCACATGCCGGCGAAGATCCTCTACCTCGACGGCACGGAGCAGAAGACGATCCTCGAGAAGCAGTCGCCCGCCGTGTCGGGCAAGCCTTGGCGGGTCGAGGTCGGGCTGACGGGGACGCGCGTCACGGCGTCCGTCAACGGGACGCCCGTCGGCGGCGCGAACAAGCCGGCGGGGGTCTGGGGCCGCGCCCTGGTGCACGCGGTCAACTGGAGCGAGATCGTCGTGTCGGGTCGCGTGGAGCCCTCGTGGATCCAGGGCAAGCTCGACGAGATCGTGGACGGCAAGCGCGGCGCGTTCGAGAAGACGTACGACGTGCGCAAGTACCTGCCGGCCTGGCTGCTCGAGGGCCCGCCGCTCGCGGCGGCCTCCCCGAAGCCCGCGGGTCCTTCCGCGAAGCCCGCGGCGCCGTCCGGGAAGCCCGCGGCCGGGTCCGCGCCGACCGCCGGCGCCCCCTCCGACTTCGAGGGCGAGAAGAAGTCGATCGAGCGGCTGCTCGAGCGCTTCGAGTTCGACGCGGCGCTCGCCGCCGCCCGCGCGCTCGAGGCCAAGGGGGCGCCGGCGTCGCTCGCGGCGGTCCTCGCCGCGCGGGCGCTCCTCGGCCTCGACGAGCCGAAGAAGGCGATCGAGGAGGCCGATCGGGCCATCGCGGCCGACGTCGAGGCGGTGGACGCCTACCTGTGGAAGGGGGTGGCGCTGCTGCAGACGGGCAACGAGGACGACCTCGTCGCGACGCTCCGGGCCGGGCTCGCCCGCCCGACGGCGACGCAGGAAGCCTACGAGCGCGGCGGGCTCCTCCTCCTGCGCGCGGGTCGGCTCGACGAGGCGCGCGCGACGTCCGAGGGGGCCTCCCGCAAGGGACTGCGCTCGCCCGGGCTCGACACGCTCGGCCGGCTCGTCGTGCGGGCGCAGAACGGGCCCGACTGGCCGAGGTCCTACCAGCACAAGACCGGGAACTACCACGTCGTGTCCGACATCGACGACACGACATGCCGCAAGGCCGCCGAGGTGCTCGAGGAGGCCCTCGCGAACTTTCGGCGCACCGTGCGCCCGATCGAGGAGGGGCCGGCCCGACGGCTCTACAAGGTCTACCTCTTCTCGGGCCAGGCCGGTTTCCTTCGCTACTGCGCCGACCTCTCCGCGCTGCACGGGCCCGTGTCGGAGCGCGTCGCCGGGATGTACAGCCCCGTGTTGAAGCAGCTGGTCATCTGGAACCTTCCCGAGCGCGAGGAGATGCTCGAGACGATCCGTCACGAGGGGTTCCACCAGTACCTCGACCGCCTGCTGCCCGATCCCCCCGTCTGGTTCAACGAAGGGCTCGCCGAGTACTACGAGGAGGCGGAGCGCGCCGGAGGGACGCTGCGCACCGGCAAGCCGTGCCACGACCACCTGAAGGTGCTCGCGGGGAAGCCCCTCGTCCCGTCGAAGGACTTCCTCCACATCCGACCCGACGAGTTCTATCGGGGCGGGTCGGCGTCGTACGCGCAGGCCTGGCTCCTGGTCCACATGCTCCGCCACGGTGATCTCAAGCACCGGGAGCGCTACCAGGCGCTCCTCACCCGGCTCGAGACCGCGTCGGCCCTCGAGGCCGTGGACGCCGTCTTCCCGGAAGCGGATCTCGCGGCGCTCGACGAAGCGCTCCAGAACCACCTGGACGGCCTGCGCGCCGGGAAGTGACTCGGGCGACTCCGAAGGTCGGCGCCTCGACCCGGCGGCGCTCGAGAGGGTCAGCGGCCCGCGCGAAGGCCGAGGCGTCGCTCCCAGGACGCGACCGCCCGCAGCACGTTCTTCGGCGCGGTCCCGCCGACGGCGCGGCGGGCGGCCACGGCCGCCTCCGGCGTCAGCGCCTCGTAGACCGTCGCGTCGAAGCGGGCGTGCGCCTCGCGGAACACCTCGATCGGGAGCATCTCGAGGCCGGCGCCGCGCGCCTCCGCCTCGCGCACGAGCGCGCCGACCGCGCGGTGCGCCTCGCGGAAGGGCACGCCGCGCTTGGCGAGCCAGTCGGCGGCCTCGGTCGCGAGAAGGTACCCGCCGGGGTCCACCACGGCCGCGAGCATCCGCTCGGTGTCGGGGTGCAGGTCGGAGAGCATGGCCTCGGCGACGCCGAGCATCTCGAGGAGCGTGTCCTCCGCGTCGAAGAGCGACCCCTTGTCCTCCTGCAGGTCCTTGTTGTAGCCGAGCGGCAGGCCCTTCTGGAGCCCGAGGATCGTCATGAGGTCGCCGGTCACCCGCGCGCATTTCGCGCGCAGCAGCTCGGCGCCGTCGGGGTTGCGCTTCTGCGGCATGATCGAGGATCCGGTCGAGACCGCGTCGCCCAGCCGCGCGAAGCCGAACTCGCGCGTGGTCCACAGCACGAGGTCCTCGCCGAGCCGCGAGAGGGTCACGGCGCACTGCGCGGCGGCCGAGACCCACTGCGTCACCTGGTCGCGGCTGCTCACCGCGTCGAGGCTGTTCTCGTACGGCTCGGCCCCCTTCCCGCCGAGCGCCTTCGCGGTCCGCCGGCGGTCGATCGGGTAGGGGACGCCGGTCGCGGCGCCCGCGCCGAGCGGCCAGGGGTGGAAGCGGCACGCGATCACGAGCCGGTCGAGGTCGCGATGGAGCATCTCGACGTAGGCGAGGAGGTGGTGGCCGAAGAGGACGGGCTGCCCGCGCTGGAGGTGGGTGTAGGCGGGCAGGATCGCCTGCCCATGGCGACGGGCGAGCACCACGAGGGCGCGCTGGACGGACGCGATCGCGGGACCGAACGTCTCGGGGAGACGGTGGAGGTGGAGGCGCAGGTCGGACGCCACCTGGTCGTTGCGGCTCCGCGCGGTGTGGAGCCTGCCTCCGTCGGAGCCGAGGATCTCGGTCAACCGGCGCTCGACGGCCATGTGGACGTCCTCGTCGGTCGCCTTCGTCGGGAACGCGCCCGTCTCGAACTCGCGGCGGACCCGCT
>DATLLK010000268.1:0-5802 GCA_035537895.1 Planctomycetota bacterium | reverse complement strand
GGGTCGGCCCACCCGATCTTGTTGCGGATCCGCTCGGCCACGACGAGCAGGGCCTCGCGTCCGGACTCGCGGTTCCGTGTCCCTCGCAGCACCTCCTCCAGGACCTGCAGCTCGTAGTTCCCGTAGATGTCGAGCTGCTCGTCCTTGAAGGAGAACTCCGGCGGGGCGGGGGACGCGGGCTCGGGCGCGCCCGGCGGTCCCGCGGGCGCCCGTGAAGTCGCGGCGCCGGCCGAGGCGCCGACGTCGCGCAGGAGCAGGGCCTTCGGCTGACGCACGACGAGGGTGCCCGCCACCATGTCGCCCGCCCGCAGGCGGCGTCGGTTGTAGAGCGGCAACGTCGCGAGCAGCAGGGCCCACACGACGCAGACGAGGCGCAGCCAGCCGGGCGCCCCGGGCCACAGGGCTTCGGGAGCGACGATCACGCCGAGCGGGAGGAACACCTCGATCTCGCGGAGCAGGTTGCGCGCGACGACCGCCTCGAAGGTGAGCGCACCGCCGCGCGCGTCGATCACGCGGATCCCGACGCGCTTCTTGCCCGGCGTCGCCCCGCGCCGCGCCTCGAACCACACGAAGTAGCCGTTGCGAAGGAGGAAGACGCCGAGGAGCAGGAAGGCCCCCGTGAGACTGTCCTCCAGGCGCCCGAGCGCCATGGCGGCGAGGACGACGGCGAGGATCGCGAGGAAGAGGATGAGGGCGTCGAAGAGGAACGCCGCGACCCGGTCGCCCGGCCCCGCGATGCGGACGGCAAGAGGGACTCCCTCGGGCGTCACGATCTCGTACGGCGTGCCGCGCTCGTCGGCGCCCTCGAGCGCCACGGGTCGGACGCTGCGCGCTGCACGCGTCACGACGGCTCCCGTCGACCCGCGCGCGCGATCCAGAGCGCGAGGCCGGCCGCTCCCACGAGCGCGACGGCGTAGCGCACGGGCACGGCGTGGACGGTCTGGCGGAAGATGCCCTCGACGAGGCCCGCGACGAGAAGGAGGAGCACGGCGCCCACCACGAGGCAGCCGGCCTCGCGCCCCCGGCGCGCGAGCCCCTCGAGGCGTCCGTAGGGCCCGGGGAACAGGAGCCCGTGACCGATCAGGAACCCGGCGGCTCCGCACAGGACGATGGCCGTCAGCTCGGGCACGCCGTGGGGCAGCACCCATGCCCAGAACTCCGCGGAGAGCCCGCGCTGGTGGTAGAGGGCCCCGAAGGCACCCAGCGTGAGACCGTTCCCGAACAGGAGCAGGAACGTGGGGAAGCCCGCGAGGAAGCCCAGCGCGAAGGCGAGGAAGCCGACCTGCGCGTTGTTCGTGAAGAGCGCCGAGGCGAAGGCGAGCAGGCGCTCGCCGAAGGGCTCGTCGCGGTAGAGGAAGCTCCGCAGGTCCTCCGTCGTGGCCGTCGGCCCGCGACCGTCCGCGAAGGCCCCGGGGACGTAGGCGTAGAACGTGTCGGCGTCGTGCGACGTCGTGGCCCATCCGACCAGCGTCCCGGCGAGCAGCGCGAGCGCCGCGACGAGGACGGCGAGCCAGCGCGCCCGCACGGTCCGCGGGAACTTCCGGAACAGGAAGTGCGCCAGCGCCTCGGGCAGCCGCCGACGCACCCCGTAGATCGCGTTGTAGGCCCGGAACGCGAGCGCCTCGAGGTAGAGGACGAGCGCACGGTCGAGCGAGATCGCCCGGGCGACGGAGAGGGAGGAGAGCGCGGCGCGGTAGAGGACGGGCAGGCGCGCGAGCTCGGCCGCCGAGAAGCCGGCGGCCCGGCCCTTCTCGAACCGATCGACGAGGCGCTCGAGCTCCCGCCACGAGGCCTCGCGCTCGCGACGGAACGTCGTGCTGCGCAGTTCCCCGTTCATCCGACGAGCTCCCGGCGGTGGATGTCCAAGTAGCGGTTGACGAGGGACGTGGACAGGTCCTCGGGCGCGGCGTCCAGCACGTGCGCCCCCATGCGCGTCAGGCGCCGCAGGACGACCTCGCGCTCGCGCTCGAAGTCCGCCGCGGTGACCGCCCGGTAGAGCGCGTCGAGGCTCCGAGGCGGAGCGCTCGCGACCGCCGCCACCTCGGGGTCGCGGAGCGCGACGAAGAGCACGACGTGACGCCGCACGAGGCGGTGGACGTTGTCGAGGAGGAGCTCGGCCGTCACGACGTCGGCGAAGTCCGTCATCACGACGACGAGCGATCGGCGCTTCAACCGCGTCAGGAGGTCGAGCAGGCCCCAGGTGTAGTTGGTCTCCCCGAGCGCGTAGTCGAGCCCCGCGCACGCGGACTGGAGCGCGGCGAACCCCTCCACGCCGCCGACCGGCGCCAGCCACGCGCGGGGACGCTCGTCGAACGCGTGGAGGCCGACCCGGTCGCCGGTGCGCAGCGCGACGTAGCCGAGCAGCAGGCCCGCGTGGATCGCATGGTCGAGCCGGGGAAGGCGCCCGAGCGGCTCCCGCATCCGGTGGCCGGTGTCGATCGCGAGAACGACCTGCCGGTCGCGCTCGGCCCGGTGCTCGCGGCAGAGGACCTTCCGGTGCCGCGCGGTCGCCTTCCAGTCGATCGTGCGCGTGTCGAGGCCCGGGACGTGCTCCCGCAGCGACTCGAACTCCGTCCCGTCGCCGACGAAGCGCTCGGGGCGGATGCCGACCCGCATCTCGCGCATGGCGAAGAGCCGCAGGGCTTCCCGGCGCACGGGCCGCACGTCGGGAAGGACGGCGACGTGCAGGTCCTGCGGGATCGTCGCCCGCCTCGCGAGCAGGCCCAGCGGGCCCGCCCAGCGCAGGTGCAGCGCCTGCACGGCGGGCCGTCCGCGCCGGAGCGTGACGAGGGGGATCTCGACGCGCGCCGCGCCCCCCGCGGGGACGTGCACGCGGCGCGGGGGCTCTGGCGCGAGGTCGGGGTCGAGGTCGGCCACGACCTCGACCGTCGCGCCCGTGGGCGCGCGCGCCCGCAGATCGACCTCGAGGGCGCCCGCGTCGCCCACGTAGAGGGTCGGCGGCACCCGCGTCTCCACGTCGAGGCGGCGCGACGGGACCGAGAGCAGGAGGTCGAGCCCGAACGCGAGCGCCGCGAAGCCGACGAACACGATCCACGCGACGACCCACCGATCGCCGAGCACCGCGGGCAGCACGGCCACCGGGACCGCGGCCACGGCGACGGCGACGCCGCGAGGGGTGGGACGCGCGAGCATCAGCGGGGCGCCGCGACCTGTTCGACGACCTGCTTCACGACGACCTCGGACGTCAGGCCCTCGATCTCCGCTCCCGGGGCGAGGAGGATGCGGTGGCGGAGCGCCGGCACGGCCAACTGCTTCACGTCGTCGGGGATCACGTAGTCGCGCCCGCGCAGCACGGCGAGCGCGCGCGAGGAGGCGGCGAGCATGTTGGCGGCCCGCGGGGAGGCGCCGCACGACAGCGCCGGCCGGCCGCGGGTCGCGCGGACGAGGTCGACCACGTAGTCGGCGATCGGGTCGGCGAGGCGCACGGCGGCGACGGCCTCGCGCGCCGCGGTCAGGCGGGCGAGGTCGGCCACCGGCGTGATCCCGAACGACTCGACCGCCGGCATCGCGGTCCGGTGGCCGTGGAGGCGCACCATGGCCCGCTCCTCGTCGCGCGACGGGTAGTCGACGACGACCTTGAACAGGAAGCGGTCGAGCTGCGCCTCGGGCAGCGGGTAGGTCCCCTCCTGCTCGATCGGGTTCTGGGTCGCGACGACCATGAAGCCCGCGCCGAGCGGATGGGTCTTGCCGTCGATCGTCACCGCGCGCTCCTGCATCGCCTCGAGGAGCGCGGCCTGCGTCTTGGGCGGCGTCCGGTTGATCTCGTCAGCGAGCAGGAGCTGCGTGAAGACCGGCCCCTTCGTCAGGGTGAAGGCGTTCGTGCGGAAGTCGAACAGGTTCGTGCCCGTGACGTCGCCCGGCAGGAGGTCGGGCGTGAACTGGATGCGCCCGAAGTCGAGCGACAGGGACGCGGCGAGCGACCGCACGAGGAGCGTCTTCGCCGTGCCCGGCACGCCCTCGAGCAGCACGTGCCCCTCCGAGAGGAGGGCCACGAGCAGCAGGTCGACCGCCGAGTCCTGGCCGACCACCACGCGCGCCACCTCGGCGCGCAGGCGGTCGCCCATCTCACGAATCTCCGCGAGGTCCATGCGTCATCGCCTCCCGCCAGCCGTGGATCCTGACCGCCGCCTCGAGCACCTCGTGGCGGTCGGCCGACCGCCCCGCCGTCGAGGCCATCTCTTCCAAGTCCTCGAGCCGGGTCGCGACGCGCCGGCCCTCTCCGGCGCTCGCGATCCAGCTCCGAAGGTCGCGGGCCGAGAGGTGCGCCGGCGCGTGCGTCGCCCGCGCGACCTCCTGCACCGTGGTCGCCAGGTACCGGTCGAGCGCGTGCGCCGCGTGCCCGCCGAGCCGCAACAGGTCCGCCGAGTTCTCGATGAGGAAGCGCGAGCCGGGACTGACGCCGGGCCCGGCCGGGTGCGGCGAGCCGAACCGTGCGGCTCCCGCGGCGACCCAGAGCAGGCAGGCGACGAGGGCGGACATGACGGGGAGGACGAGCGGCCACCGGAAGAGCATGGCCCAGAGGCTCGGACGTCGCCCGTGCCCGTGGACCGTCTCGTCGAGGACCACGACCCCGTCCGGCGGCCGCGCCTCCTCGATCAGCCGGGCCAAGAGGAGCGCGTTCTCCCCGCGGTGGAGCCCGTGGGACGCGACGAGGTCGGGGTCGGTGACGATCCAGAGCGGGGGCACCGTGTCGATCGCGCCCGACCGACGACCGACGAGGAGGCGGTCGTCCGTCGCGACCCACGGCTCGAGGTCGGTCGCGAGCCCGATCGCCTGCACGACGTCGGGCAGCTCCGGGCGGGCCCCCAGCCGATTCGTCGTCCACTCGGACGGCGGCGGACCGAGGGTCACCTCCGCCTCGATCCCGAGGCTCGTGAGGACCTCCCGGGCGAACTGACCGACCGGCGGAGCGCTGTCGGTCCAGGCGGGGCGCCGCTTGTCCGGCGACCAAGCGCGCTTGGGCAGGACGACGATGACGGGTCCGCCATGGCCGAGGAGGTCGTCGAGGTCCTGGCGCTCCTCGTCGAGGATGGGGTTGCCCTTTTGCGGCTCGAGGACGAGGAGAAGCGTGCCCGGCCCCCCCCGATCCGAGGTCCGGAAGCGACTCACGACGACCGGCACGCCGAGCCCCTCCAGGACCTCGACGAACGCGCGGTGCCCGACGGCCGACTTGCTGAAGGCGTCGGCGCCGACCGAGTCGGGCTCGAAGACGTCCGGCCCGACCGCCAGGAGGGCGAGCCCCGTGGCGAGCGAGAGGGCGGTCGCGACGACGACGATCCCCATCGCCCTCGGGACACCGGGCGTACGCGTCATGACGCCCGCCCGTAGGCGGCCGCGAACTGGCGGAAGCGGTCGAGGCACACCGCGTAGTCGTCGGGCCCCGCCGTCGCGCCGCCGAAGCGGCTCACCTCGACGGCGAGCACCAGATCGTGCAGCGCGGCGCGGGGAAGGTCCTCGAGCGGGACGCGCCGGAGGATCTCGCGACTCGTGAGCGCGCGCGGGAGGACGGTCTTCGTCACCGTGACGAGGGTCGAGAGCGTCCGCAGGAGCAGCGCGTGGATCGCCTCGGCGTAGAGCCCCTTCGCGGCGAGCGCCTCGGCCTCCTCCAGCGGCCCACGGAGCACCGACGCGTCGGGGGCCGCCGCGCCCCTGGCCTCCTCGAGCGCGGCGCGGCGCCCGCGCGCGGTGAACGCGCGGACCGCCCACGCGAGGACGAGGAGCGCCACGACGCCCACGCCGACCCACACGAGCACCTCGGCGAGCGACGACAGCCAGTCAGGC
>DATLLK010000267.1:0-4808 GCA_035537895.1 Planctomycetota bacterium | reverse complement strand
CCCCCGCGCTCGCGGCGGGCCCCGACGCCGCGCGGCGCGCGGAGGTCCTGAAGATCGTGGACGCGCTGCGCCTCGACGCCGCGCGCATCCGCGGGCTCCCGTGGAAGCAGGAGGTGCCGGCCGACCTGATCAGCCGCCAGCAGCTCCGCATCAACCTCGAGGAGATGATCAAGGAGGAGATGAAGCCCGAGGAGTACGACCGCGACCTGCGCATGCTCCGCCGGCTCGGCCTCCTGCGCGAGGACGAGGACCCGATCCAGATCCAGCTGACGTTCCTCGAGCAGGGGATCGCCGGGTACTTCAACCCGAAGACGAAGCGCTTGTACGTGATCGACGGGCTGACGGGCGACGGCCAGCGCCCGACGATCCTCCACGAGCTCGTGCACGCGCTCGAGGACCAGTACATCGACCTCGAGACCTCGCAGAAGGCGCTCGAGAAGGACGGCGACCGCCTCTTCGCCTTCAAGTGCGTGGTCGAGGGCTCGGCGGAGCACGCGCGCCGCCAGTACGAGAAGGAGAACCCCGAGATCGCGCGCCTCTCGGTCCGGGAGCAACGGAGCTCGCAGTCCGCGGGCGAGATGGCGCGCATCCTCGCGGCGGTGCCCGCGCTCCTCATCCTGCCCACGCTGCTCCAGTACCAGACGGGGCCCGCCTTCGTCGGCCGCGCCGTGGGCGAGGAGTACGTGAAGGGCATGGAGCGGCTCTACGGCGACGCGCCGTTGAGCCAGGAGCAGGTCCTCCACCCGGGCAAGTACCTCGCCCCCTCGCGCGACCTGCCCCGGCGCATGGTCTGGCCCGCCGACATCGCGACGACGCTCGGCGAGGGCTGGAAGGGCCACGAGGCGATGCCGATGGGCCAGCTCGACGTCGCGCTGTGGCTCGACCGCTGGTTCGGCAGGACGAACGGGAAGCTCGACGTCCGGCTGATGAGCCAGGGCCGCTTCTGGACCCAGCCCACGCAGGTCGCCTCCCAGGGCTGGGACGGCATGTGGCTGCAGGTGTTCGACAAGGGCGACAAGACGATCGGCTACGCGTTCGCGAGCGCGTGGGACTCGAACGACGACGCGCGCGAAGCCGGCGAGGCGATCGAAGCGGCCCTGCGCAAGCAGTACGGCAAGGGCTTCGCGTCGGAGGGATGGAAGGACGGCGACGGCCGTCCCGTGGCCGAAGGCGGCGATGGTGAGCGCGCGCGCCCGCTCACGGGCGACGGCGGCGTGCGCACGATCGACTTCACGGGGACGTACGGCCCGGGCCGCATCGAGGTCCGGGGCGACGAGGTCCGCGCGGCGGACGGCTTCCCGGAGGGGGCCCTCGACCGCGTCTGGACCCGCGTGGCGGCGGTGAAGATCGAGCGCGACGCGGCCGACACGTGGACCGAGGCCGGCGAGCCCGACGTCCTCGCGGGCGTCGACTGGCGCTCGGAGCGGGCCGGCGCGGGCTGGAAGGCCCCCGAGGGCTGGAAGCTCATGCCGCAGCCGGACGGCTCCGGTTTCGCCGAGCACGGCGACACCAAGGTCCGGATCTCCGTCCTGCGGGGCGGGGTCCAGGAGAACAAGCTGCGGATCGAGGTCGAGCTGAAGCGCCGCCACCCCATGGCGGACCTGGACTGGTCGCGGGCCGAGGACGTCGAGCTGGGCACGCAGGCGGCGGGCTGCATCCCGATGCACGACGCGGGGAAGACGGAGAACCCGCGGAACCGGGAGATCTACGTCGTCCCGACCGAGGGCGCGCTCGTCCTGCTCGACGTCGAGCACCCGCGCGCGTCGTGGGACGCCGCGCGACCGCAGATCGACAAGTTCCTCGGCGGCTTCACGTTCCGCAACTAGGCAGCCGCGCGACCTCCGGGTTCGGATCCGGAGACGTCCCGGACCGAACTCGCGCGATGGCGGCGGCCCACGCGGCGCCGGCGCCGTGCCTCACTCCCCGACGAGGGAGCGGAGGATCTCGCCCGCTTCGCGGCGCGGTTCGGTCAGGGGCGCGCGGCCCACGAAGTCGCGCACGATCGGGTCCTGGCTCGCGCGCAGCTCGTCGTAGGTCCCCTGGAAGACGACCCGCGCGCCGCCGGGCATCGGGGCGAGCATCGTGATGCGGTCGGCGATCAGGCGCACGGACTCCATCTCGTGGGTCACGACGACGATCGCCATGTGGAAGGCGGCGTTCAGGTTGCGGATCAGGTCGTCGAGCCCGCGGCCGATCCGCGGGTCGAGGCCCGCGCTCGGCTCGTCGCAGAAGAGGACCTCCGGGTCCATCGCGATGGCGCGCGCGAAGGCGACGCGCTTCACCTGTCCGCCCGAGAGCGTGCTCGGCATGCGGCCCTCGAAGCCCGCGAGGTTCACGAGGCCGAGCTTCATGCGGACGCTGATGTCGATGATCTTGGGGTCGAGGGAGGTGTGCTCGCGCAGCGGCAGCGAGACGTTCTCGCCCACGGTCAGCGAGCCGAAGAGCGCGCCCGACTGGTAGACGATGCCGACGCGACGGTAGAGGTCCTCGAGCTCGCGCTCGGGCGCCGAGGGCACGTCGACGCCGAGCACCTTGACGCTCCCGTTCACCGGCTTCTGGAGCCCGATCAGGTGCTTCAAGAGCGTGGACTTGCCCGAGCCCGAGCCGCCGAGGATCACCATGACCTCGCCGCGGCGCACGGTCATGCTCACGTCGCGCAGGATGACCTGGTCGCCGTAGGCCGAGGTCAGGTTCTCGACCTCGACCACGACGTCGCCGGGCACCGACGAGCCCGGCACGGATTCCTTCGGCGCGGCGGGGACGAGCTCGGACATGGGCTCCAAGGCTACGTCGCGCGGACGTCGCGGACAACGACGCGGGTGGGCCGGCCCCCGTCAGGGGGTGCGGCGGACGCGGAAGCGGGCGCGCCAGGGCTGCCCCGGGTCGGCGGCGTCGACCTCGACGGTGCCGGCCTCGAGGGGACCGACCGGCTCGCAACCGGCGGGGAGGTCGACGCATCCGCCACGGACGATCCCCGCGGCGCGCGCCGGCTCCGCACGTTCGACCTCGACGAGCGCGGGCAGGAAGCCGCTGGTGCGCATGTCGTCGAGGACCTGGGTGAGCCATCGCTCGAGCACCTCGGCCGGTGAGCCGCCACGGGCCGTCACGCGCCGCGCCGTCCACGTGTCGAAGTTCCCGATCGGGCAGCTGGCGTCGGAGACCGCGAGCGCGGAGCGCTCGAGGAGGGTCGCCCAGTCGTCGGCTTCGACCTCGATCACGAGGGAGCCGTTCTGGCGCGCGGAGTGGTAGGGCGGGGGTTTCGTGGGGTTCACGGGCGCGTAGAGGCTCGCAAGTCGTCGGGGGGTCCGCCATGTCCACACCTCCCGGTGGCGGTCGATTGCTGAATACAACCGCATTCCGGGGGGACGTTCCCGTCGATCCCGAGCCGTCCGCTCCGTAGGCTTCCCGCCGGGCCTGCGGGGGCCCCACAGGAGGCCGCGATGCCGCGACTGGAGAAGGACGGGTTCCGCCGGGCGCTCGAGCGCGCGGTCGGCTGGGCGGGCTCGACGGAGCCCCTCGAGCACAAGCTGGCGCGCATCCCCCCGCTCGAGGCCCTGGCCGACCTCCCGCGAGGGACGCCCGTGTGGATCCGCGCCGACCTCGACGTCGAGGACCGCGACGGGGTCATCGGCGACGACCCGCGGCTCGCCGGGCTCCACGACACGCTCGAGATCGGGAGGCGGCGGGGCTGGCGGATGCTCCTGCTCGGCCACCGCGGCAGGAAGCCCGAGCAGTCGCTCGAGTTCGTCCACCAGAAGCTCGTCGCGACCGAGCCCGGCGCCGGCCCCTTCGTGCGGGACTGGTTCGACGCGAACGCGGGGACGCTCACGGAGGCCGCGCTCGCCGCGGCGCGGGCCCTCATGCCCGGCGAGTGGCTCGTCTGCGAGAACCTGCGGGCTCACCGGTTCGAGACGCGGCTGTGGAAGGCGAAGCCCGACGAGATCACGGCGCTCTCGGGCGAGTTCGAGCGCCTGGCCGGCGCCTTCCGCGAGGCCGCGACGGTCTACGTCAACGACGCGATCGCGGCGTCGAACAAGGACTTCTCGAGCGCGGCGCTGCCGCTCGCGATGGACCGGACCGCGCTCGGCGCGTTCACGCGGCGCGAGCTGGCCGACCACCTCGTCCGCGCGCGCGAGGCGGGCCTCGTCTCGTTCTCGGGGTTGAAGCTCGACAAGCTCGCCGACCTGCACGGGATCGTGAAGCGCGGGCGCGTGGAGATGGTCGTCGCGGGCGGCAATCTCGCGATGGCGCTGCGAAAGGCGCAGGGCGAGATGGACGGGCGCGAGGTCTCCATCGGCGGCGCGGAGGACCCGGCGCGCAGCGCCGAGAAGACGCACGTCCCGCGCGAGTCGATCGACGCCGCTCGCCGCCTGCTCGAAGACGCGAAGGCGCGGAGCGTGCAGGTCGTGCTGCCGGTGGACTTCGTCCTCGACGACGGGTCCGTCGCGACCGACATCCCGCGCGCGCGGCTCCAGTGCGACGTGGGCCCGAAGACGCGCGCCCGTTTCGAGGAGGCGGCGCTCGCCTGGGCGAAGTCCACGCGGAGGCGAGCCGCCTTCCACAACGGCGTGATGGGCAAGTTCGAGGACAAGACCTTCGCGGGCGGCACGGAGGCGATCGTGGCGACGATGAAGAAGCTGCAGACCGCCGGGGTGTCCGTCTACGTGGGCGGCGGCGAGGGCCGCGCGGCCCTCGAGCGCTACGGCCGGCTCTCCGACGTGACCCACGCGTTCACGGCCGGGGGCACGATCCTCAAGTGCCTGGCGGACAAGCCGCTGCCGTTCATTGAGGCCCTCGCGGAGCAGTCG
>DATLLK010000266.1:0-2437 GCA_035537895.1 Planctomycetota bacterium | reverse complement strand
CCCTCGCGGCGATCGTTCGCGTGATGAAGGGCCCAGCGAGGTCGCCGTCGCCGCGGCACTCCACCCACGGCGCGTCCGGATCGAGCGGATCGGGGTCGTGGCCGTCAAAGACGGAGGACCTGCGGCCAGCGCGCGTCGGCTCCGGGGCCGGGAGCCCCGTGACCCGTCCGGTGATCGTAAGCAGGGGAAGGGCCACGAACCGGATCTCGTCCGCTCCAGGCGGGACGACCTGCATTTCGTCCCGAAAGCCCGCGATGTGCACGGTCAGCGGCGGCAGATCCACGCACTCGAGCTGGGCCACGCCGTCGGCCGAGGTCGTCGCCTCGTCGTCCGAGGTGCCCCCCCAGAGGTGACTGCGACTCTCGGGACCGTCCAAGTAGACCTTCACGTCGGCCGCAGGCGCGCCGCTGGCGTCGACGACGCGGATCCTCAGTTGTCGCTTCGGCCGCAGCTCGAAGGGAACCTCGAGGATGCCGGGGCCCGGGGTCACGCGGAACGTCTCGAACCCGCTCGCACCCGCGTCGGCCAGGACCAGGAGGGTCCAGGTGTCCGGCACGAGCGGCTCGGGGAGCTCTGCGACGCCTCCCCGAACGGCGCAGCGCACGCCTTCCTCGCGCCTTGCGTGTGGCTGCGTGCGGCCCAGGGCCGAGATGATGCTCACGTTTCCGTCCGCAGGCACGTGACCGGTGAAGCGAAGGCGCACGCGTGAGCGATCCTCCCGAACGAGGCGGACCACCGCCTCGTGCCGTGCCGACCAGGTGCCGGCCCACGGGCGAAACGCGGGATGTGTGACCGCGATCGACGCGCAGTCATCGTTCACGACACGGAGCATGAACGACCCGTCCACGGCCGTCGAGACGGGTGGCGTCGGCACGATCTCCGAGTCGACGTCCCATTCCCCTCGAACCTGCGCCTCGACGACCGGTCGTCCCGCCTCGTCGAACACACGCCCACGGACGTTCATGTTCGACCGGTCGTCGTCGGGGCTGAGTCCCGCTGCGGCAGCGTCCCACGCTCGCGGGACGCCTTGCCGCGGCGGAGCGGCGGGTCGCGACGAGGCCGCAAGGTGCATTGGCTCGACGCCCGCGTCAGGGGGTTGCGCCTCGCGCGCGGCCGGTTCGCCCGAGGGCGATCCGGGCACGACCTTCGTCCCATCGTTCCAGGCCCAGACGGCGAGCAGGGTGCCGGCCAGCCCGAAGACCGCGAGTCGTCGCGCCGACTTCGACATGGCGCCATTCCTCCGCCCCGAACGAAGGGCCCTCGCACCCTTCGACGCGATCGTCGCATGCGAGTTCGCCCTCCGTTGGGCGCGCCGCGTGAGGTCGACCCTTCGGCCGCGCGCCCGCGCGACCGATCCCCGTGGACTACCGCCATGGTGCGCCTCGCCGACGACGCGGGTCTCCGCGACCACCTCGCCCGATTCGACACCACGCGACTTTCGCGCGGCGGGCTCGACCCGCTGGACGCGCGACGGCTCGAGGCGTTGCTCGAGCGGCCGTACGAGGACCTCGACGGGCCCGACGTCGCGCTCGCCCTGACCCTCGTCGATCGCGCCGGCGTGCCGCCCGACCTCTTCGCCTACTTCCTGCCCGCCGCGTTGCGCCGGCCGCCCTTCAAGGACCTGCGGGCGAGCGAGAGCCTGCTCGCGGGCCTGGTCGCCTCGCGCGGCGAGGAGGCCGTCGCGGCCTGGGACCCGGAGATCGAGGCCACGCTCGTCCGGTTCCTCGCCGCGCGGCCCCTTCGCGGGGGCGACGACCCCGTCGACCTCTGGCTCTCGGAGACCGCCTCGCGCCAGCGCGCGCTAGAGTCCGCGCGGCGTCTCCCGCGGTTGGCCCGTCGCAGGGCGGGGCTGCTCGCCGACTGGGAGCGGACGAGCGAGGGCCCGGTCTACGCACGGGCCGCGCTCGTGCTGCTCGGGCGCTGGCCCGACGCGGCGGAACGACGCCTGCGGATGTGGGAGACGGGCACGCAGGACAACCTCCTGCGGGCGTGGGTCGAGGTGATGTTCCACGCGCACGGCGAGGGGTGGAGTCCGGGGCCGTCGTCGCTCGACGCCGTGCTCGACGTCCCGGCGCGCTTCGCCTTCGCACACGGTCTGCTCAGCCACCCCGAAGTCGACCTCGCACTCGGCGCGGCGGCCGTCGCGATCCTCCTCGTGCCCTCCCGCGCGCGGACCTCGCGTGCGCGGGAGGGCACGAGGAGGATCGCGACGGCCGCCGCGCCGAGCGCGAGGTCGACCTCGGGGTGGCCGAGCAGTCCGTGTGCGAAGGCGAAGCGCGCCGAAACGTCGAGCACGGCGTCGAGTGATGGCGGCCCCGGACTCCACCCCTCGCCGTGCGCGTGGAACATCACCTCGACCCACGCCCGCAGGAGGTTGTCCTGCGTGCCCGTCTCCCACATCCGCAGGCGTCGTTCCGCCGCGTCGGGCCAGCGCCCG
>DATLLK010000265.1:0-5525 GCA_035537895.1 Planctomycetota bacterium | reverse complement strand
TCGGTACCGCCGATCCCGCGGCCACAGCGGCCCTCAGTCTAGGCGATGGGGACCGGCCCAGCGCACGGGGTGGGGGTACGGACGCGCGCGGATCCCCGCGTACCGGAGCATGGCGCGTTGGAGTGGCGCGGGTACCTTCGCGGCCCCACGGAGGGCCCGCCGCCGATGTACGAGAACCGCACCGTCGTCTGCGTCACGCCCGCGGGACGCCGGCGGTACATGCGGCTCCTCGCGCCCTACGTCCTCTCGTCGCGCCTCGTGGACCGGTGGGACCTCTGGGTCAACACGACGGCTCGCGGGGACCTCGCGTTCTTCCGTGCGCTCGCGCGGCGCGAGCCCCGCGTGCGGCTCGTCGAGCACCCGTCGGGAGCCACCGCGTCGCCGGAGGCGATCGGAGCGTTCACGCGCTTCGCCATGGAGCCGAGGACCGTGTACGTCCGGTTCGACGACGACGTCGTGTGGGTCGAGCCCGGGTTCTTCGAGGCGTTCCTCGCGTTCCGCGTCGCCCACCCCGAGCCCTTCCTCGTCGCGCCCCTGATCCTCAACAACGCCCTCTGCTCGAACGTCCTGCAGACGTTTCGCAAGATCCTCGCGTCGCGCCCCATCTCCACGGCCTGCCTCGACAAGGTGGGGTGGCGGGATCCCGACTTCGCGCTGCAGCTCCACCGGTTCGTCCTCGACCTGATCCGCAAGGGGGAAATCGATCGCCTGCACTGCGGGACGGTGCCGATCGCGCACAACCGCTTCTCCATCAACTGCATCTCGTGGACGGGCGAGGACATGGCGCGCTCGGGTGGCGTCCAGGGCATCGAGGAGGAGGAGGAGCTGAGCGCGGTCCTGCCCGCGCGGATGCGCCGCGGGAACTGCTTCTTCACCGACGTCGCCGTCGCGCACTACTCCTTCTACTCCCAGCGCGAGGTGGTCGAGGCGAGCGACGTGCTCACGGAGTACGCGGCCGTCCTCGCGGGGCGCGCCGAGCTCGCCGAGTGGCGATCACGCGTGGAGGAGGCCGTCGTCGAGGCGGACGCGCAGGACGACGGCGGCGACTGGGCCTGGCCGCCCCGCCGGCGGCTCGGGTGGGACCTGCGCCGGCGTTGGAGGACGTGGCGCCGCCGGTCGAAGGCACCGCGGGTGACCCTGACCGCGGGACCGGATCTCTGACCCGGAGCGGGCGGACGAGGCCCGGGGCCGCTAGGCTGAAACCGTGCGGCAGAGCGGCACCATCCTCGTGGTCGGAGCGGGCCTGTCGGGCGCGACGCACGCCCGCGTGCTGGCCGAGGCGGGGCGCCGCGTCCACGTCATCGATCGACGGCCTCAGGTCGCGGGGAACGCCTTCGACCACGTCGATGCCACGGGCGTGCGCCGCCACGTCTACGGGCCGCACCTCTTCCACACGAACAGCGACCGCGTCATGGCGTGGCTCTCGCGCTTCGCGGAGTTCGTCCCCTACGAGCACCGCGTCACGGCGCGCCTCCCCAACGGGGGCTTCGCTCCTCTTCCCGTCAGCCGGCGCACGATCAACGCCGTGTTCGGGCTCGAGCTGGCCGGCGAGCCGGAGGTCCGTGAGTTCCTCGCGCGGGTCGTCGTCCCGCACCCGGCGCCGAGCACCGCGGCGGAGCACCTGCATTCGCGCATCGGGGTCGAGCTGACCGACCTGCTCTTTCGGCCCTACACGCGGAAGATGTGGGGGATGGACCTCGAGGAGATGGACGCGGCCGTGGTCCGCCGCATCCCGATCCGCCACGACGACGAGACGCGCTACTTCCCGACGGACCGCCACCAGTGCCTTCCTCGGAGCGGCTACGCCGACCTCGTGCTCCGGATGCTCGATCACCCGCTGATCCGCGTGAGCACCCGCGTCGAGTTCAGGCGGTCGATGCTCGGCGACCACACGTTCTGCTTCAACAGCATGGCGATCGACGAGCACTACGACTACGCCTACGGACCGCTGCCCTATCGCTCGATCCGGTTCCACGACGAGGCCGTGCCCGCCGACCGACGGCTCGGCCCGACGGCCCAGGTGAACTTCACCGACGACTCGCCCTTCACCCGGCACTCCGACTGGGCCCTGCTGCCCGGCCACGTCGTGCGGGCGACGGGGCGCAAGACCGTGACGACCGAGGAGCCCTGCGACTACCGCGACAACGGGCTCGAGCGCTACTACCCGGTGCCGGACGCGGACGGACGTAACGCGGCCCTCTACGCGAAGTACCGGGCGCTCGCCGAGCGGGAGTCGCACCTGCGGTTCATCGGCCGGTGCGGCACGTACCGCTACCTCAACATGGATCAGGTGGTCGGCCAGGCCCTGCGGAGCGCGTCGACGTGGCTGGCCGGCGTCCCCGCGCCTGCGGAGGGGGACCTCGTCTCGTGAGGTCGAACCTGGTCGTCGTGCGGTGCGGACGGGCCTCGCGCCACGACGCGTGGACGGCAGGGGGCGCCCCACGCAACTTCGACCTCGTCCTGTGCCCGTACGAGGACGTGGCGCCCGGCGGGGACGTTCCCTCCCTCGCGCGCACGATCCCGGGTCAGAAGTGGACGGGCCTCGCGCGCTTCCTCGAGGAAGAGCGCATCTGGCGCGACTACGAGCGCGTCTGGCTGCCCGACGACGACCTCTCGACCACGGCCTCCGACGTCTCACGCTTCTTCGATCTGTGCCGCCGTCACGACGCGGCCCTCGCGGCGCCCGCGCTGGCACAGGGATCGACCTGGACGCACCTGGTCACCCTGCGGAACACCGAGTTCACGGCCCGAGCGACCACGTTCGTCGAGCTGATGGCGCCGTGTTTCCGTCGGGACGTGCTCGAGCGGCTGCGGCCGACCCTTGGCGAGAGCCGGACGGGGTTCGGGTGGGGGCTCGACGACGCCTGGTCGCGCCTCCTCGCCTACCGAGGCATCTGGGTGATGGACGAGGTTGCCGTGCTCCACGACCGTCCCGTCGGGGTTCTCCGGTCGCCGGCGGATCGCGAGGCGGCGAAGGAGGAGATGCGGCGCGTGCGGGACCGCTTTGACGCGTGCTCGCTTCGCAAGACGGTCGGTGGCTTCGACCGAGGGGGCGTCTGGCTCGAGGAACGCGACCCGCGATTCGCCGAGACCCTCCGGGAGGGATACCGGTGGCTCTTCGAGCGCAAGCCCGATGCGGACCGCCGACTGCGGCGCGCCCAGGCGCGCGACCCGGAGGCGTGGCTGCGCGGGGGCGAGCGCCGCGCCGCGGCGAAGGCTCGTCCTCCGTGGTGGCGCCGCCTCCGAGGCGCCGGCGCCGTCCCCTGACCTGGCGTGACACCGTCGCTCCTCGGTGCTCCCCACCCCGGTCGGCGCGTGTCCCCCGGTCGCGCGACGCCGCGTGCGTGCAGCGGGCAGTCCCCGCTGCGAATCGGGCGGCGCCCGCTTAGAATCCCGCGCCGCGACGGGGGGGGCCCGTCCAAGGAGGTTGCCTTGACGGACCTGCGTCTCGTTCCCGCGTTCGTGATCGCCGTTCTCGCTCTGAGCCTCGTGCCCGCGGTCGCCGCCGACCTGTCGGCGGCCGAGAAGGCCGTCGCGGCCGCGGAGTCCGACGTCCAGAAGGTCGCCGTCGCCAAGGATGCCGTCGCCGCGGCCATCACGGCGCAACCGACGGCCGTCGCGCCGCGCCTGCTCGAGGCCCGTGTGCTGCTCGTCGAGGCCCGTGGGAAGAAGACGGCCGAGCGCAAGGCGGCGTTCGCGCGCGTGTTCGAGACGCTCGACGCGGCGACCGCGCTCGACCCGTGGGATGCCGGTCCGTTCCGGCTGAAGGTCGACGCGATGACCGCCATGGGGACCCCCGACCAGTCCGGCTACGCGGAGGCGCTGCGGGCCGTGGCGATCCGCGCGCCCGGCGACGCCGTCGCGCGCGAGGCGTACGTCCGTCAGAAGAAGGGCGTGCCGAAACTCGCCGTGGGCGACCCGATGCCGCGCGTCACGTGGACCGACGCCAAGGGCGCGACGGTCACGTCCGACAGCCTGTGGGCGAAGGGCCCCGCGATCATCGAGCTCTACCGCTCCGCGGTCTGGTGCCCGTACTGCCAGAAGCAGCTCTTCACCCTCCACGACGCCGCCGACGCGATCGCCGCGTCGGGCGCCACCCTGGTCGCCTGCTCCCCCGACACGGTGGAGACGCTGGCGAAGATCGGGACCGAGGGAATGAAGGACCGAAAGCCGTTCAAGCTGCGCCTGCTCTCCGACGCCGGAGGGAAGACCGCCGACAAGCTCGGCTTCCTGAACCCCGACACCGTGAAGCCGGGCGTGCGCGCGGAGGCGTTCGGGCTCCCCTTCCCCACGACGATCGTCGTGGACTCGCACGGCATCGTGCAGTTCGTGAAGACGCACGGCGACGTCCGCGAGCGGGTGAAGCCCGAGGAGATGATGGCGATCGTCCGCAAGTCCGTGGAAGCCGACGCCGCCCCGAAGAAGAAGTAGGGAGGAGCCGACCCGTCAGCCGGCCGGCGGCCGCTGCGGGCGCAGCCGCATGCTCACCGCGAAGGTGAGGATCGCGGCGGCGGCGTAGGCGAAGAAGCCCCACTCGAGCTCCATCCGGGGTCCGGCCTCGACGTCCTTCAGACGGATCACCAGGAGCGCCGCCGCGAAGACGTCGGTGAACGCCCAGCGCCCCACGGCCTCGGCCGCGGCCAGCCCGCGCGTGCGCGGCAGCCCGAGCCGCCGGCGGCGCGCCTCCTCCTGGAACACGGCCAGCTTCGCCACGGGCACGAGGAAGCCCGTCACCCCGAGCACGAGGAACAGGAAGACCTCGCGGCGCTGCCACAGCTCGCCGAGGGACCCCGCGATCGAGAGGGTGCGCGGCGCCTCGAGCACGCCGGCCGAGCGCAGCACCTCGGTCAGGTCGCCGAGGCGGGGCGTGATCGTGAAGGCGGGACCGAAGAGGCCGGCCGCGAGCAGCGCGTAGCCGAGCCAGAGCAGGACGTCCACGCGAGCGAGTCCGCGAGAGGCGCGCGTCTCCGGGGTCGCGCCGCCGGTCACTTCAGCAGGTCGCCGGCGTTCACGTCCTCGAACGGACGCAGGACGATCACCGCGCGCCGCACGCGACCGGCCGGGAGAGCGAGCGCCGTCGAGCCGATGTCGAGGGACGCAACCTTGCACGTCCACTTGGCGACGGGATCGTCGAACGTGACGTCGGAGTCGACGACCGAGATCTCCACCTCCTCGCCCTCGCCGACGTGGATCCGGGCCGCGCGGACGGTCGACTCCCGGGAGACGCCGCCGCTCACGTTGTCCAACCCGATCGCGGCGAGGCTCCACCGTGCGAGCAGGGCGTCCGACACCGTCGAGGAGCGGTAGACGGTCGCGCCGCGCCAGCGGATCTCGTAGGCGAGATCGGGCGCACCGCCTCGGGCGTCCCACGAGTTGCCGGACGCGTCGGTGCCTTCCACCTCGATCTCGGACAGATACAGGTAGTAGCCGCGCCCCGCGACCGCCTTCGCCGGCGCGCCCGTCGCGCCAGCATCGGGCTTCTCGCCGAGCAGGAGGATCCCCGCCGCGACGGCCGCCATCAGGGC
>DATLLK010000264.1:0-2242 GCA_035537895.1 Planctomycetota bacterium | reverse complement strand
CGGCGGTCTGCTCGGCGCCATCGTCGGGGGCGCCGTGTCGGGGCTCGCCGCGGACCTCGCGACGGGCGGGCTCACCTTCGGCGGCGGCGCGGTGCTCGGGGCGCTCCTCGGCGCGCTCACCGGCGCGGGCCTCGCGAAGGCGTACACGATGGCCGGCAGCGGGACGTCGCCCTCCGTAACGTGGACGACGGAGGCACTCGCCCGCGTAGCGCGCGCAACCCTCGCCCGCTACCTCGCGGTCGCCCACTACGGGCGCGGCCGCGGCGGCTGGCAGGACTTGGACCTCCCGCCCGCCTGGGACGCGAAGGTGCTCGAGACGTACGCGCTCCACGCGCCGGCGATCGAGCACGCGCTCCGCACGATGTCGAACGCGGGCGCGGTCCCCGACCCCGAGCGCCGAGTCCTCGCGGCCGCGCTCGACCGGTGGACGAAGGACGCGCTGAAGGGCCTCTATCCCGAGGCGGCGGCCTGGCTCCCGTAGGCCCGGCTACACCGGCTTGACGGGCGGCACCTGCTCGGGCGGGAGGACCGGCCGGTAGTTCGGGTTGCTGGACGGGGTCGCCTCGACGCCCTTCGCATGCTGCGGCACGCACCAAGGCGCGGGCTTCCTCGCCGGCGGGGACGCGGGGGCGGCGGGTTTCTTCGGCTCGGGAGGGTTCGTCATCGCGTCGACCTCGGTCCGGCGGGGACGTGGAGGATAGCCCCCCGCTGGGGATCCCGCGAAGGAGTCGGTTCGGCGGGGAGCGCCGCCCGCCCTGCGATATCTTGGGCCGCGATGAGCGCACGAGCGCACCCGGCGTCCCGCGGCGTCCTCCGTCGCGTCGCCCTCGCAGCCCCCCTCCTCGCGGCGTTCGCGCTCCCGGCGTGCCGCGACCGGATCCGCGGGACCGCCCCCGCGACGGAGACTCCCATGGCGAAGGAAGAGGCCTCCCCCGCGCCCCGGGTCGAGAAGACCGAGGAGGAGTGGCGCCGCCTGCTGACGCCCGAGCAGTACCGGGTCACGCGCGAGAAGGGCACGGAGCGCGCCTTCACCGGGAAGTACTGGGACTGCGACGCCGACGGCACGTACCGCTGCGTGTGCTGCGGCGCCGCGCTCTTCACGAGCGACTCGAAGTTCGACTCGGGATGCGGCTGGCCCTCCTTCGACCGCGCCGCGGCGAGCACGGCGATCACGGAGTCCGTCGACCGCAGCCACGGCATGGTCCGCACGGAGGTGACCTGCACCCGGTGCGGCGCGCACCTCGGGCACCTCTTCGACGACGGCCCCACCTCGACGGGGACGCGCTACTGCATCAACTCGGCGTCGATCGACCTGGAGCAGACGTCGGGCGACGCCGACCGCAAGCCCGGGGAACCGTCACTCGGGAAGTGAGGCGCCCTGAAATTGAGAAACCGCCGCCTCGTGCCTCGCACGGGACGGCGGTTTCGTGGGCTGGTTGCGGTCAGTCGGCGTACTTGACGCTGCAGCCGTAGGGAGGCGTCTCGCGGACCGGCGGCTCCTTGCCGGCGAGCAGCGCGTCGAGCGCCCCGGCGACGAAGTTCTTCGTCTTGGCCGGGTCGGCCTGCGGGTTCCGGTCGTCGTCGATGGCGCCCGTGTACTCGATCGTGCCCTTGGGCCCGATGATCCACATGTGGGGCGTGGTCTTGGCGCCGTACGCCTTGCCCACCGCGCCGTCGCCGTCGATCAGGACGGTCGTGGCCGCCATCTTCTTCTCGGTGTAGGCCGTCTTCCAGCCTTCGGGCGTCAGGTGGCCCTGCTTGCCGGCCGCGCTCGAGCAGATCGCCAGCCAGACGACGCCCTTGTCGGCGTACGTCTTCTGGAGCTTCTGCATGTTCGCGGAGCCGTTGTAGTGCTTCTTGACGAACGGGCACTCGAGGTTGACCCACTCGAGCACGACGTACTTGCCCTTGAACTCCTCGAGCGTGCGCTCCTTGCCGTCGTAGTCCTTCACCTTGAATGCGGGCGCCATCGGGCGCTCGGTCTCCTCCTTGTCCGCGGCGGCGACCCTGGGCGCGAGGGCCGCGACTCCGAGGGCGGCGACCGCAAGCGACGCGAACAGGTACTTCGTCTTCGACATGGGATCGTTCGGCCTCCTTCGACTCCGACGTTCCAAGTGCCCCCGGACCGTCCGGGCGGCAGGGTCTTCAAACGCTAGCCGGAGGGCGGGGGTCGCGGGTCGGTGAAGGCCGTTTCAATCGCGTTCCGGTCGAAAGGCCCATTTCGGACGGCCCTCGGCATGGG
>DATLLK010000263.1:0-3845 GCA_035537895.1 Planctomycetota bacterium | reverse complement strand
GACCTCCCGCCCGAGGGCCTCGAGGCGGCGGTTGCGCGGGGCGCAAGCCTCGTCGCGACGTACCGCCGCAGCACGCCGTTCGAGGGCGACGCCGCGGCCCAGGCGGCCGCGCTGCAGGCGCTCCGCACCCGCCTCGGCGGCTGCAGCGAGGATCGCGTCGCGCTCGGCTGCCGTCAGCGGGACGGCCGCGTCGAAGGGCGCGACCCAGCGCACGCCGCTGTCGCGCAGGAGCGGGAGGACACCGGGAAACGCCTTCGCGCTCGCGGGGCAGCGCAGGCACGGCAGGAGCGCCGTGCGGCCCGCGCGCGCGGCGTTCACGAGGTCGCCCGCGCCCTTGACGAGGACGTAGTCCCTCGGATGTTCGCGGACGGCGCTCGCGGCCCTCGCCCAGGCCACGATCGCCCCGCCCTCCGCCTCGTCGACCATGGTCGCGACGCAGGACCATCCCTCCTTCACGCAGTCCGCACGCGTGGGCAGGTCGCCGGCGCCCGCCACGACGACCCGCGAGCCCTCGCGCAGCACGAAGCCGGCGGCCTCGCGCCCGGTCGCGAGCGGTTCGGGGTGATCGGCGAGCGCGACGAGGGCGCGGCCCACGACCTGCGCCACGCCCTCGAGCGCGGGCGTCTGGAGCAGCTCCGTGTCGTCGGACACCATGTGGTAGTTGCGACGCTCGCCGGCGCTGTTGGCGAAGAGCGCCGGGACGCCTCGTTCGAAGAAGGGCCAGTGGTCGCTGTTGGGCTCGACGCGGAAGGGCCGCACGCGCGTGCGCCACGCCTCGGGAAGGGCCCCGACGGCGCGCGCGTAGAGGTCGGGATAGCCCTCCCCGCCGCCCAGGTTGACGTCGCCGCCGCCGATCCCCGCCATGTCGATGTTCAGCATCGCGATCACGGACTGGTGGTTGAAGGGCAGGTCCGTGGCGAGGTGGCGGCTCCCGACGAGGCCCTGCTCCTCGCCGCCGAACCACGCGAAGACGACCGTCCGCTTCGGCTTCCAGCGGTTCTTCTTGAGCGTCTCGGCCAGCGCGAGGAGGACGCCCGATCCGGACGCGTTGTCGTCGGCCCCGTTGTAGATGCGTCCCGTCGCGTCCTCGCCCAGGTGGTCGGCGTGCGCGCCCACGATGATGGCCTCGCCGCGAAGGTCGGGGTCGCGCCCGAACCACCCGGCCAGCGCCGTGTTGCCGATGGCCTGGGGCAGGAACTGTCCGTTGACCTCGACGCGGACCGTCGTGCCCGTCCCGAAGGACCGCCCGGGCTCGCCGCGGTCGCGCTGCGCCTTCAGGTCTTCGAGCGTGCGCCCGGCCTTCGCGAGGATCCCGTCCGCGTACTCCGAGGTGATCCACAGCGCCGGCATGCCGGCGCGGTGGAAACGCTCCTGGATCGTGCCGGGCGTGGCCGTGCGTCCCTCGGCGAGCAGGAAGCCGGCGGCGCCGCGGTCGGCGGCGAGCGCCGACTTCCAGCCGATCTGCCGCTCCTCGGGGAACTCGCTCTCGCGGGCGGCGGGCGCGCCGCGGATCGCGAGGACGATCTTGCCCGTGACGTCGACGCCGTCGTAGTCGTCCCAGCCGCGGTCCTTCGCGGTGATGCCGTAGCCGACGAACACGACCTCGGCCTCGACCTTGCCCGCGCCGGTGTAGACGAGGTCGACGAAGTCCTTCCCGTACTCCGCCTTCCGGTCGCCAAGGCTGAGCGCGATGGGAGCGACCACCTGCGTCGCGCCGAAGGTGAAGCGGTGGAGGTAGGTCCCGTCCCGGTCCATCGGGTCGAGTCCCATCGCGGCGAGCTTGGCCTGCAGCCACGACTCGACGATCTCGCCGCCCTTGAAGCCCGTCTTGCGGCCCTTCATCTCGTCGGCGGAGAGTTCCTTCGCCCACTCGAGCGCGCGCGAGCCCGCGAGACCCTGCAGGGGGTCGTCGTCCTCCGCCCGGGCGGACCGCGGAGCGGTCACACCGACGAGCGCGGCGACGAGGAGCGGTAGGCGGAGGGCGGCGCGGGGGATTCGCATGTGGCGACGGTTGTAGCCGATCGGCGGCGATAGACTTGCGACGTGCACCGCCTCACGCCGGCCGTCTTGCTCGTCGCGGTCCTCTCGGGGTCGCCGGCCCGGGGCGCGGACGCGCCGCCCCCGGCCGCTCCCGTCCCTTCGACCCCGGAGCCCATTCGACTTGACGGGGAGGCCGTACGGGCGTTCGAGCGGGCCCGTCCGGGGGCGCCGCCTGCTCCCACGCGGGCCGTCGTCCTGACGCGCCGCGAGACGCCGCTCGGGATCGAGGGGGTGGGGCATGCCATGCACGGAGATGCCCGCGCTGGCGTGAAGGCGATTGTCCTGTACGGGGGCGCCGACCCGCGTGCGAAGCCACACGTGCTCATGGTGCGAGGGAGCACGACCCGGCCCGTCGGGGGCACGTCGATGGACCTGTCGGTCCGCCGCGTCGCGGTGCTCGTGGACGGGCGCGTCGTCGTGCAGACCACGAACGGGCAGTTCTTCCTCGCGGGGCAGCGCGACCTCGAACCGCTCGGGCTGCGGGCGCAGGCGCAGGCCCAGGTCGTGGCCGATGCCGTCCGTCCGGTCGTTTGGATCGGAACCGAGGCCGGCGCGGTGCTCCGGCTCGACCCGACGGCACGCACGCTGGACACGGTATGGCCTTCGGGCGACCCGCCCGTGACGGCGCTCGCGGCAGAGGACGGACGGATCCTCGTGGGCCGCGGGGAGGGTTCGCTCGAAGTGGGCGGCGCCGACGGTCCTCGGCGGGTCATCGCGCGGTTCCCCGGCAGCGTCCGCGCGGTTGCGTTGTCCGGCGACCTGGTCGCCGCTCTCGGGCCCGGGCACCTCGCCGTGCTGCGGCTCGGACCCGACGGCCCGACTCTGGTGCACTTGAGTCTCGTCGCGCCCACGCGGAACCTCGCGTTCCTGCGGGCCGGCGAGGGTCTGCCGCTCGTGGCCCGGTGCCAAGTGACGCGGGAGGACGACATGGGCACGATCGCGACTCCGCGACTCCTCGTCACGTCGCTCGATCCCGACGTCGCGGGCGCGGAGATGGCCTTCGACCCCTGGCCCGTGCCGGGCGGGGGCCCCGCGTCGCCCTGGACCCTGCGGGACGTGCACGCATTGCGCCCGGCCGACGACGGTCGCTCCGTGGACCTCGTCGTGGCCGCCGAAGGCGCACTGCGCGTCGTCGACGTGGACGTGCGCCCGCTCCCGTCAGGCGGCGGGCGCTGACGGCTCCACGTCCTTCACGTAGCGCAGGTAGTGGATCGCGCGGCCCATCGCGCGCCAGCGCTCCTCGAACACCGTCGCGCGGCCGGCCGCGGGGAGCACGATCCAGCCCGGGTCGGGATGGGCACTGCGCATCCCGGGCGCGCCGGAGAACCCGGCGTGGATCTCCGCCGCGTACGCGGGGCTGTCGGTCGCCAGGACGACGTCGCCGCCGACGACGAGGCTTCGCGCGAGCGAGGCGGCGAAGGGGCCGGCGAACAGGCGGTAGCGCGCGTGGTGCTTCTTGGGCCACGGGTCGGGAAAGTGCACGTGGTAGCGCGCGACGACCGCGGGCGAGAGGAACGCGTCCACGAGGTCGGACGCCGGCCGCCAGATGAGCCGAAGGTTGCCCGCGCCGACGCCCGCCGCGTGCGCGCGCCGCGCGTAGCGCTCGATGCGCTTGTGGCTGTACTCGATCCCCAGCCAGTTCGTCTCGGGCCGCTCCCGCGCCATGTCGAGGAGGAAGTCGTCCTCGCCCGGGCCGATCTCCACGACCAGCGGGGCGTCGGGCCGCTCAAACTGCGCGCGCGGGCCCCCGCCGAGCACCCACTGCTCCCACGTCGTCTCGTACGGGCGGCGCGGCTCCATCGCCC
>DATLLK010000262.1:0-2322 GCA_035537895.1 Planctomycetota bacterium | reverse complement strand
GGGCGAGGAACATCGTCGACGTCCTCCAGAAGGCCCCCGGCTTCTACGCCTCGGGCTACGGGACGACGGCGGCCGACAAGAACCTCGACCTCCGCGGCTACAACAACGGCGCGGGCAACGGGCAGCGCACGCTGGTGCTCGTCGACGGCCGCAAGACCAACGGGGTGACCTCGACGAACACGGACTGGACCACGATCCCGCTCGAGAACATCGAGCGCGTCGAGGTCGTCCGGGGCCCGGCGGCGGCGCTCTACGGCGACGCGGCGATGGCGGGCGTCGTCAACATCATCACGCGCAAGGGCGGCAAGGACACCTTCAGCGAGACGCGGGCCGTCGGCGGCAACTGGGGCACCTATCGCGCCTCGGCGAACCTGGGGGGGACGTCGGACGGCCTCCTCTACGACGTCTACGCGGGCGTCGAGGGGACGGAAGGCTTCCGGGACCATTCCGACTACTACGGCAACAACTTCACCGGGCGGGTCGAGGCGCCGCTGGCGCAAGGCCTGCGGGGCTTCCTGAAGGTCGGGCGCCACGAGGACGAACGGGAGCGGCCGGGCTCGCTCACGAAGGCGGAGATCGACACGCTCGGGCGGAAGGCGTCGGTGATCACCGGCTCGCCCAGCGAGAGCTTCGTGGAGGAGATGTACTTCGACCTGGGGGCGGCCCAGACGCTGGGCGCCTACGGCGAGCTGAGCGCGTTCCTCAACCACACGCGGGGCGAGGCGGAGTCGGTCGTCTTCGGCCCCTTCGGCGACTTCTTCATCGACGACGAGTACGGGATCTCGATGCTCCAGCTCAAGCACGTGGTCGCGCCGAAGCTCTTCGGCCGGGAGGCGGTCTTCACGACCGGCCTCGACGCGTCGCACGAGCGGGCCGTCGCGGACTCCGCGTTCGGCGGGCCGCCGATCGACGAGGGCGACTACCGCCGGCGCCTCATCGGCGCGTACGGCAGCGGCGAGATCCGGCCCTTCCCGTTCCTGGTGGTGTCGGGCAGCCTGCGCTGGGACCGCGCGCTGCTGGACCTGGACAACGACTTCGGCTTCGGCGGGACCCAGGAAGGCCAGCGCGCCCTGGACCAGCTCAGCCCCTACGCCGGGGCGACCTGGAAGATCCTCGACGAGCTCGCGGCCTTCGCGTCCTGGGGCCGGACCTTCAAGTATCCCACCCGCGACGAGCTCCTGGGCTTCACCGCGGCCACCCCCGGCCTCGATCCGGAGCGCGCGTCCACGACCGAGATCGGCCTGCGCGCGTGGAGCTCCAAGTGGGGCTCCGCCGCGGTCTCCGGGTTCCGCTCGCGCGTCCAGGACGAGATCTTCCTCGAGCCGGGCATCCCCTTCGGCACCAACGTCAACATCGACCGGGTCCTCCACACCGGCGTGGAAAGCGAGCTGCGCGCCACCCCGGCGGAATGGATCGAGCTCTTCGTGACCCACACCTACGTGCGCGCCGTCATCGAGGAGCACGACAACGACGCCCTGGAAGGCGAGCGCTACCCCGTCACCCCGCGCCTCTCCGGCACCGTCGGCGGCACGCTCCGCGTCGAGGGGGCCTCGCTGACGATCCTCGGCCTCTACACCGGCGAGCGGCGCCTGGTCAACGACGTCGCCTTCGGCTTCGAGCCCCTGCCGTCGCACTGGATCCTCGACGCGCGCGTCGCCTACGAGGTGTCCTTCGTGAAGGTCTACGCCGCCGTCCACAACGTCTTCGACCGCGAGGTCATCGACAACGGCGGCTTCTCCACCTCGACGGGCACCGAGCGCTTCAGCCCCTATCCGGATCGGAGCTGGGAGCTGGGCGGGGAGATAAGATTCTAGGGATGCGGCTCCGCGCCGAGGGACTGTCCTGCGGGTACGGGGGGGACGACGTCCTCCACGGCGTGGATCTGGGCGTCTCGGCGGGCGAAGTGCTCGCCGTGGCCGGTCCCAACGGGTCGGGGAAGTCGACGCTCGTCCGCTCCCTGAGCCGGGTGCTGCGGCCGCGCGAGGGGCGGGTCACGCTCGAGGACCGCGACCTGTACGCGATCCCGCCGCGCGAGTGCGCGCGGGCCCTGGCCGTGCTCCCGCAGGAATCCTCGATCGAGTTCGAGTTCACCTGCGGGGAGGTGGTCGAGCTCGGCCGCGCGCCGCACCTGGGGCGCTTCCAGTCCGAGCGGGAGGAGGACCGCGCCGCCGTCCGCTCCGCGATGGAGCGCACGGGGACCTGGGATCTCCGCGACCGCTCCATCCTGGAGCTCTCCGGCGGCGAGCGCCAGCGCGTCTTCCTCGCGCGGGCCTTCGCGCAGGAGCCGCGCGCGCTGCTCCTCGACGAGCCCACGGCCCACCT
>DATLLK010000261.1:0-5086 GCA_035537895.1 Planctomycetota bacterium | reverse complement strand
CGGCGCGCGACCGCGACGAGCACGCGGTCGCCGATCGCGTGGCCGTGCGTGTCGTTGACGGCCTTGAATCGGTCCACGTCGAAGAGGGCGATCGCGAGGGTGCCGTGACCCCGGCGCACCCGTTCCGCGTCGCGGGCGAGCAGCCGCTCGAACGCGCGGCGGTTGGGCAGCCCGGTCAGCTCGTCGATCGTCGAGAGCGCCTCGGCGCGGGAGAGGCGCGACGCGGCGATCAGGGCGCGCCCGGCGCGTCGCGCCATGCGCGTCATCGTCCGCACGAGCGCCCGGTCCGGAGCGCGGTCGCCGGAGAAGTCGGTCAGGCAGGCGACCCCCTCGCAGGCGCCCGCGCGCCCGAGCGGCAGCGCGAGCCAGGCCGTCCCGCGGTACCCCCGGGGACCGCCCTCCACGCCGCGACCCGCTTCGGACTTGCCGAGGACGGCGACCCTGCCCGCGACGCCGCAGCCCGGCGAGGTGGCGTGGCGCCCGACGAGGGCGGGGTCGAGGCCGCGCGCGGCGCGCAGGCGCAGGATCGCGCGCCCGGGCTCGAACCGAAGGAGGCTCGCCCGCCGGGCGCCGGCGGCGCGCGACAGCGTGCGGACGACGTAGCGCTCGAGGTCGCCGACGTCCGAGAGACGGCGCAGGCACCCGTCGGCGAAGGCGACTTCGCCCGGCGCCTCCGTCGCTCCCGTGCCCGCGGGACGGCGCCGACCGCGCGAGGACGCGCCGGGCAGGGGGCGCGGGCCCGACAGCGCCTCGAGCGCCTCCTCCGGCGACGACGGGAGGTGCACCCCGAGGTCCCGGGCCGCCCGTTCGACCCGTGCGAGTCGGCCGCCCCGGGCCGGAGGCAGGCAGACCACCGGGTGGGGGGAGGCCGCCTCGCGGAGCGCCCGCAGCGCACGCCGAGGGTGGTCCGCCAGGAGGTCGTGCGCGACGAGGACCGGCCGGGCCCCGTCGCCGCGCAGCGCGTGGATCGCCGCGTAGACGTCGGGCACGCACGTGGCGGAGGGGTCGGAGAGGCGACGGAGCGCCGCCGCGGCCGCGTCGCCGACGGCGAGGCAGGCCGGCGTGGCCAGCGTCGTGCTCACGCCGGGATCACGCCGAGGACGACGTCCACGGCGCTCGGGACGAACTGGACGCCCCGCAGGCGCAGGATCTCGCGGCGCGCGTCGCCGGGCGCGAGGACCGGGTGGTAGGGGCGCGCGTGCGTCATCGCGTCGTACGCCTCGGCCACGCCGATCAGGGCGGCGCCGAACGGGATCTGGTCCTCCCGCAGGCCGTCGGGGTAGCCGAGGCCGTCGGGGCGTTCGTGGTGGTGCCGGATCAGCCGCGCCGCGTCGCCGAGCGGCTCGAGCAGGCGGGCCCCGACGGCCGCGTGCGCCCGCACGACGTCCATCTCCTCGGAGTTCAGCGGGCCCGCCCGGGAGAGCAGCTCCTCGGGCACGCCCACCTCGCCGATGTCGTGGAGGTGCGCCGCGGTCAGGAGCGCGCTCCGCTCCCGCGGCGACAGACCGAGCCCGTCGCAGGCGCGACGAACGACCTCCGCGACGCGCTCCGCGTGGCCCCGCCGGCCGACGAGCCGTCCCTCGAGCGCCTCGAGAAGCCCGCGCGCGACGCCCAGGGCGTTCGCCTCGGCGCGGCGGCGGTGGCCCTCCGCCTCGAGCGCCGGCTTCAGCGCGCGCGCGAGCATCGCGAGGAGCGCCGTGTCGCCCTCGTCCTTCGCGATGAGCGGGCGGAGGAGCACGATGCCGCCCGCCGGCCGCCCCGCGACGACGAGTCCCGCCGCGAGCGCCTCGAGGGGGCGCCCCTGGCCGAGGACCTCGTCGCGAAAGACCCCCGTGGGCTCGCGGCGCGCCCGGTCGACGAGGAGGGCGCCGAGCGGGAGGGGGAGCGCGATCGGCTCGACGCCCTCGCGGTGCTCGGCCTCGATCACCCCCGCGCCGACGTCCGCCTCGATGCGCGTGACGTGGGCGTGGAACCGGCGGCCCGTGATCCGGGCGGTCGTCGCGACGATCGCCTCCAGGTCCTCGCCGGCGAGGAGGTCGGCGAGCTCGGTCACGAACTCGAGGTCGCGGACCCGCCGTTCGAGGTCGCGCCGGGAGAGCTTGAGGTCGCGGCGGGCGGCGACGAGGGCGGCCGAGGCGTCGCGCCGCTGGCGTCGGAGCGAGTCGTTCTCCTCGCGCACGAGGTGGAGCGCTTCCTGGTCGCGCGCGTCGGACCGGCGGTCGGACAGGACGCGCTCGACGACGCGTCGCAGGTCGTCGAGCCCGAACGGCTTCATCAGGTAGTCGTCGGCGCCGCTGCGGAGCGCGGAGACGGCCGTCTCGGTGCTCGCGAAGGCCGTGATCAGGATCGACCCCATCGACGGCGCGTTGCGCTTGGCGGCCCGGATCAGGTCCAGGCCGTTCATCTCCGGCATCTTGAGGTCGGTGACGAGGAGGTCGAACCGGTTGCGACCCAGGTCGTCGAGCGCCTCGCGCGCGCTCCCGCGCACGGTGACGGCGTACCCGTCGCGGCGGAGGGCCGTCGCGAGGATGTCCCGGATCTGGGGTTCGTCGTCGACGACGAGAACCTGGACGGCCGACACGGCCGGCGCGGGAACGGACGATGACATCGCAGTACGCGTAGATCGGTCGCGGGGACCCCGGGCTTTGGGGCCGACTCCCCCGGCCGTGCAGCGACCCCGAGGCGCAGGGATCCGTTCGTATCCCGCTCGAGCGCGGGGCGCGCGGGCCGGCGCCGCGCCTCGGGCCGCCGTCAGCTCCGGGGCAGGCGCAGCACGACGACGGTCCCGCGCGGGGTCTCCCGGCGCACGAGCGTCCCCCCGTGGGCCTCGGCGACCGACCGCGCCGCGGCGAGCCCCGGGTGGGCGGCCCGCGTGCGGTCGTGGAGTCGCACGACGCTCTTGACGGCCTCGTCCCACGCGGCGGCGTCGACGTGAACCCCGCGTGCGCGGACCGCGACCTCGACGTGCCCCGACGACCGCTCCCGCGCCTTCGCGCGCGGCGGCCGCGCGGGCTCCCCCGGGCCGAGGGTCGTGCGCGCCGCGAGGAAGCGGACCATCGCGTCCAGCGCGATGCCGACCTGCGCCGCGTCCACCGTGGCGACCGCCGCGTCCGCCTCCGGCGCGTCGACCGGCGGCATGGCCCGCGGACGGGGCGGCGGAACGACGCCCAGGGTCGAGAGCGCCGCCATGCGCTCCTCGACCAACGCCGTCAGGTCGGTCGGGCTCTTCCGCGGGACCCCGAGGCGGCCGTACCCGCCGACGATCTCGACGACCTCGCGCAACCGGACGACCTCGGCGCGCAGTCGCGCCCGCCCGACCTCCCCCGACGAGGATCCTTCCTCCTCGAGGAGGAGGGAGAGCACCTGCAGCGGGTTGCCCGTGGCGTGGCTCACCTCCGCGGCGAGCGTCGGGAGGTCGCCCGGGTCGGGGGGGCCTCCGGCGACCTCGCCCGCGAGCGCGCGGCGCGCGAGCGCCGCGACCTCCTCCAGGCTCACGGGGTCGAGCAGGTAGGCGTCGGCCCCGGCCTCGAGCGCGGCGGCGGCGAGGCGCCTGCGCTCCGACGGCACCAGCACGACGACCGTCGCCCGCGGCGAGCGAGCGCGCAGCGCCGTCAAGAACCGCAGGTCGCCCCGCGTCCAGCCGGCCGTCGCCGCGATCACGAGGTCGGCGGGCGCCTCCGCGAAACGCGCCGTCGCCTCGAAGGGGTCCGACGCCGCGGTCACGACCGCGCCTGCCCCCCGAAGGATGCGCGCCACGGCCGAACGGACGGGGCCGTCGGGCATGACGATCAGGGCGCGGCGGCGGGCGGTCACGGTCGGGGGCGTCCACTCCGGATCCCTCGATCATCGGATGCGGAGGGGACGGCCTTCCCGACGCGGTCCCGGCGGGCCGTGGAACGGGGTTTCCGGATCCCGCGGCCGGGCCCGTAGAATCCCGCCTCCTCGGCCGCTCCGGGGGTAGGGGTCATCCGTGCGAATCCTGCTGGCCGACGACGAACGCGCGATCGCGATCACCCTCCGCGACGACCTCGAGCGGGCCGGCCACAAGGTCACCCTCGCCCGCGACGGGCACGAGGCCCGGGCGCAGCTGACGGGGGGCGCCTTCGACGTCGTCATCACCGACATGAAGATGCCGGGCCCGAGCGGGATCGAGTTGCTCCAGGAGGTCAAGAAGTCACGGCCCGAGACGGAGGTCGTGATCATCACGGGCTACGGGACGATCGAGTCGGCGGTCTCGGCGACGAAGAAGGGGGCGTTCGAGTACGTCCTCTAGCCGTTCGACAACGACCAGATCCTCGTCATCCTGCGAAAGGTCGAGGAGTTCCACCGGCTCCGGCGGGAGAACGCCGAGCTGCGGGAGACGCTGGGGCTCGAGCGGGCCCTCGACCAGGTCGTCGGGCGCAGCCCCTCGATGCTGCGGGTCGTCGAGCGCATCCGCGCCGTCGCCGAGACCGACGCCAACGTCCTGATCACCGGCGAGTCCGGCACGGGCAAGGAGCGCGTCGCCCGCGCGATCCACGAGCTGTCGCGTCGTCGCGAGGGTCCGTTCGTAGCACTTGCCTGCGCGGCGATCCCGGCTCCCTTGCTCGAGGACGAGATCTTCGGCCACGAGCGGGGGGCCTTCACCGACGCCAAGGATCGCAAGCTCGGCCGCTTCGAGCGCGCCGAGGCGGGCACGATCTTCCTCGACGACATCGACGACATGCCGCTCGAGACCCAGGTGAAGCTCCTCCGCGTGCTGCAGGAGCGCCAGTTCGAGCGCCTCGGCGGCGAGAAGCCGGTGAAGGTGGACGTGCGCGTGATCGCCGCCACGAAGGTGGACCTCGCCGAGGCGTGCGAGGACGGCGAATTCCGCGAGGACCTCTACTACCGGCTGAACGTGGTCCCGCTCGAGCTCCCGCCGCTGCGCGAGCGCGAGGGCGACGTGCCGCTCCTCGTCGAGCACTTCCTCCGGCGCCACGGCAAGGGGACCGACTGGAGCATCCCGCCCGAGACGATCGCCGAGCTCTCGGCCTACCGCTGGCCGGGCAACGTGCGCGAGCTCGAGAACGCGGTCGAACGCGCGATCGCGCTCGCGGGCCCGACC
>DATLLK010000260.1:0-3514 GCA_035537895.1 Planctomycetota bacterium | reverse complement strand
GCCAAGGCTTGCGCGCAGGGCCTTCCAGACCGTGGGAATTCGGCCTCCAGCGCGAGACGGGGCCCGCCGATGGAGAAATCAGCGGGGGGACCGCGGTCCTGCGTGACGTTCGGCACGCGGTTTCCGTATCCGATCCCGCCGGCAGGGATGCGGCAGGCGTGGGAGGCGAGTCGACATGAATCACCTACGGAGGCGTGGGGCCGTCCGGGTGGTCGCTGCCCTGGCAGCGGTGGTGCTCCTGATGCTCGTCGGCAGCCGCCCGGTCGGCGCCGAGGACGCGAAGGGCCCGTCCTACCGCTGCACCGACCCGAGCCAGGTCTATCTCGGGAATCCGCGGCTGTTCAAGAAGCCGGCGGTGCTCTCGGCCGATCGCGTGTACCGCGCGATCCCCGAGTACCAGGAGATCCTCGCGAAGAACCTGACCGATCGCGACGTGCGCTACCACTTCCTGATGCGCAAGGCCTCCGACAAGTTCACGAGCGCCGTCGGGACGGTCGCCCGCGACGCCGGCTACGACCTCGTCGCGCACCAGGGCGCCGTCCTCGCCGAGACGGCCGACACGCCGGCCCCGCCCGACGTGACGGACACGGTCATCTCGAAGTTGCCCGCCTAGCCCGCGCTGGGCCCGGGCGTGCTGGGACCAGGCATGGGCGCCGCGCGACTCCCTCCCGCCGGGCCGCCCGAGCGCGGCGCGCCGCGGCGCACCGCGTCGTTGCGAACCGCGTCGCTGCGAAGTGCGTCGCTGCGAACCGCCGCCCTCCTCGTCGGCCTCCTCGGCCTCGCCGCCCTGGCCGGCCCCGCGCGCGCCGGCCCGCCGGCCGCCGCGACGCCGGTCGACGAGAGCACGTGGGTCGGCGACGACGGCCGCATCCGCCACCTCTACCGGCCGCGCTTCGTCCCGGCCGCGCCGCTCTTCGCCGACGTGCAGTCCTTCGGCGTCGTGAGCGTCGACTGCGCCCTCGACGCGGCCCGGGGCCGACTCCTGCTGACGGGGGCCCGCGACGGGCTGGAGGGGGCGTTCGCCGCGCTGGCCTGGCTCGACGTCCCGCGCCCCCAGGCGCTCGTCGAGGTGACGATCCTCGAGACGATCAAGCGCTGCGACGTGGAGTCGGGCGGGAACGGCCTCTACGACCGGTGGCAGCCCGAGGGCGCGCCCGAAGGCTTCTTCCGCGGGCTTCGCTGGGAGTTCGAGCCCGACCGCTACCTGCGCCGCGCCCTCGTCGGCGACCGGCCCTTCGAGGGGAGCGACATCGAGCTCGGGCGCTCGGACGCCTCGGGGCCGCTCGCCGGGACGCTCGGCTACGTGCTCCGGAGCCTGATCGAGAGCGGCGAGGCCGGCTTGCTCGCCGACCCGCTCCTCGTCTGCACGGAGGGCCTCCCCGCGCACATCTCGAGCACGCTCGACCTGCCGACCTCGGTGTTCGTCCGCAACGACCTGACGTTCGAGCACCAGATCGTCTCCGAGCGGACCGGCGTCAAGCTCGAGGTGCTCGTCGAGCACGTGGGCTCCGACAGCGTGCGCCTGCGGTTGAAGCCCTGGCTCCGCCAGATCGCCGAGGGCTCCTCCGAGGGCGGCCCGCTCGGCGCGCCCGTGCTCGTCCTGCGGGAGGCGGAGACGGTCCTGACCGTCCCCGACGACTCGACGCTCGTCTTCGCGGGGATGCAGGGCGTGCGCCGCGTCCGCGACCGCCGCGGCTTCCCCTGGCTCGACGCGCTCCCGGCGGTCGACGTCCTCGCCTCGGCGCGGCGCCGCGACGTGTTCGAGTCCGACCTCCTCTTCCTCGTGCGCACGCGCATCCTGCAGCCGGGGCGCGGTCGCGCGCCCGTCCTGCCCCCGGGCGAGGCCGACCGGCTGCGGCGGCGCACCGGAGCGCCGGCGATCCGGGAGTCGCTCGACGCCCTGAAGTAGGGGGGCGCTGAAGCAGGGGCCCTGAAGTAGGGGCCGCCCCCCGAAATGACGCGGGCGCGCGATCGCATGTGCGACCGCGCGCCCGCGAAGGAGCGCCCCGGTAGAGGCCGCGGGGGGCTTAGCGGCGTCCGCCGCCGCCGCGTCCGCCGCCACCACCACCGCGCCCACGACCGCCACGGTCGCCGCCGCGGTCGCCGTAGCCTCCGCGGCCCGGCCCGCCGTCGTGCGGGCGGTCGCCCGGCGGAGGCCCGCCGGCCTCGCCGCCTCCGTCCGCCTCCGGCGGCAGCGCCGGCGGCGCCGCGCTCTGGCCCATCTCGAGGAGGGCCGCCTTGCGGGAGACCTTCACGCGGCCCTGGTCGTCGATGCGGATGACCTTCACGGGGACCATGTCGCCCATGTTGACCACGTCGCTCACGCGCGCGACGTAGCCGTCGGCCAGCTCGGAGATGTGGCACATCCCCTCGAGTCCCGGGATGAGCTCGACGAAGGCGCCGAAGTCCTTCACCGAGACCACGCGCCCGTTGTAGATCTTCCCCATCTCGGCCTCGGCCGAGACCATCTCGACCTGCTCGCGGGCCCGGGCGAGCGAGTCGCCGTCGGCCGCGTAGATGCGCACGACGCCGGCGTCGTCGACCTCGATCGTCGCGCCCGTCTCCTCCTGGATGCGGCGGATGTTCTTCCCGCCGGGGCCGATCAGCGCGCCGATCTTGTCGGGCCGGATCTGGACCTGCTCGACGCGCGGGGCGTACGGGCTGTACGACTCGCGCGGCCGCGGCATCGCGGCGAGCATCATCTTGAGGACGTGGATGCGGCCCTCGCGGGCCTGCTCGAGCGCGAGCTGCATCAGGTTGCGCGGCAGCCCCGTGGTCTTGATGTCCATCTGGAGCGCGGTGATGCCGAACTGCGTCCCCGCGACCTTGAAGTCCATGTCGCCCGCGTGGTCCTCGTCGCCGAGGATGTCGGACAGCACGGCGACCTCGGAGCCCTCTTCGACGAGGCCCATCGCCACGCCGGCCACCGGCTGGCGGATCTGGATGCCGGCGTCCATCATCGCGAGCGTCGCGCCGCAGACCGTCGCCATGGACGACGACCCGTTCGACATGAGCACGTCGGAGACGATGCGCAGCGTGTAGGGGAACGTGGACTCCTCGGGGAGCACGGGCGCGAGCGCCCGCTCGGCCAGGGCCCCGTGGCCCACCTCGCGGCGCGAGGGCCCGCGGATCGGGCGCGTCTCGCCGACCGACATCGGCGGGAAGTTGTAGTGGAGGTAGTACTTCTTCTTCTCCTCGTTCGTCTTCAGGCCGTCGACGATCTTCTCGTCGTCCGACGTGCCCAGCGTCGCGGCCACGAGCGCCTGCGTCTCGCCGCGCGTGAAGAGCGCCGAGCCGTGCGCGCGGGGGAGGATGCCGACCTCGATCGAGATCGGCCGGATGTCCTTCGCCGAGCGGCCGTCCACGCGCTTGCCGTCCAGCGCGGCGCGGCGGATCAGCTCGCGCTCGACCTCGTGGATCGCCTCGGAGACGACGGAGGCCTCGAACCTGCCCTTCGGGGGCGTCTTCTCGTCCTTCGCCGCGGCGAGGGCCTCCTTGATCGACTTGCCCGTGG
>DATLLK010000259.1:0-4088 GCA_035537895.1 Planctomycetota bacterium | reverse complement strand
GGGGGGGCGCGTTCTCGTTCTACCCCTCGAAGAACCTCGGGGCCGCCGGGGACGGCGGCATGTTCACGACGGACGACGCGGCGCTCGCCGACCTCGTGGCCGCGCTGCGCGAGCACGGCAGCAGCGTGAAGATGTACCTCCACGAGCGCGTCGGGAAGAACAGCCGCATGGACGAGATCCAGGCGGCGGTGCTGCGGAGGAAGCTCCCGCACCTCCCGGCGTGGACCGCCGCCCGGCAGACCGTCGCGGCCCGCTACGCCGAGGGGTTCGCCGACGTCCCCGAGATCTCCCTGCCGGTCCTCCTGCCGGGCTCGACGCACGTCTACCACCTCTACACGGTGCGCGCGCGTCGCCGCGACGACCTCGTCGCGCACCTGAAGGCGCGTGGGATCGGATGCGGCGTGTACTACCCGGTGCCGCTCAACCACCAGCCCTGCTTCAAGCGCTTCGACCCGGCGGCCTGCCCCGTCTCGGAGCGCCTCGGGGCCGAGGTGGTGTCGCTGCCCTGCTTCCCGGGCCTGACCCCGGCCGAGCAGGACGCCGTCGTCGGAGCCGTCCGCGCCTTCTACCGGCGCTGACGTCCACGCGGCGCGACACGCCGTCGAGCGCCCTCGACAGGATCCGGGCCCCAAACGACGTAAGTCCTTGCGGGACCGCGCGCCGGCGCTCGGGCACGGACCGTGCTTTCGCGTGGCGCGTGAACCTCGAGCGACCTGAAGATGCCGCGGGCCGCGATCGGCGTCGCGACCGCCGGCTGACCCTGACCGGGCAGGCCGTCCTGCGCACGCTGCACGGCCGCACCGACTCGCACGGCGGCCTGGTGGACGTGTCGGCGAGCGGTCTCCGGTTCCGCCTGCGACCCACCGACCTGCCCGAGGTGGGGGCTTTCGGCGCCGTGGACGTCCGGGTCGTGCCCGCGGGCGCCCGCGAGGCCGCCGCCGCGGTCCGGCTGACGGGATTCGCCGAGGTCCTGCGCGTCGACCAGAGCGACGCCGCCTTCGTCGAGGTCGCCGTGCGATTCCTCGACCCGCTCAGCGTGCGTGAAGCCTTCGAGATGATCGCGGCCCCTGTCGCCGCAACCTGGAGTTAGCGCGCGGCCCTACGGTGCGCTGACGGCCGAGGTGCCGCGACGGTCGAGCAGGCCGTACTTGCGCATCTTGTTGAACAGCGTCGTGCGGTTGATGTCGAGCGCGCGGGCCGTCTTCTGCCGGTTCCAGCCGCACATGCGGAGCGTCCGCTCGATGATCTCGCGCTCGGGGATCTCGAGCGCGCGCTTGAGCGGCAGGGCGCGGTCGGCCGTGGGGGCCGGCGCGGAGCGCGTCAGCGCGTTCGGGAGGTCGCCGGGCTCGACGACGGGCCCGCGGGCGAGGACGACGGCGCGCTCGACCGCGTTCTCGAGCTCGCGGACGTTGCCGGGCCAGTCGTGCGCGGAGAGGACCGTCATCGCGGCGTGGGAGATCTCGCGGACTTCCTTCCCGTAGGCCTGCGCGAAGCGCAGCAGGAAGTGGTGGGCCAGCAGCGGGACGTCCGAGGACCGCTCCCGGAGCGGCGGCAGGTGCACGGGGACCACGTTGATCCGGTAGTAGAGGTCCTGCCGGAAGCGCCCCTCGGCGACGGCCCGCACGAGGTCCTCGTTCGTCGCGAGTACGAGGCGCACGTCCACCTCGACCGACTCCTCGCTGCCGACCGGCTGGAACCGGCGCTCCTGGATCGCGTGGAGCAGCTTCAGCTGGAGGGCCGGGGTCGACGCCCCGATCTCGTCGAGGAACAGCGTGCCGTGGTCGGCGGCGAGGAACTTGCCCTGGCGCGACGCGACCGCGCCCGTGAACGCGCCCTTCGCGTGCCCGAACAGCTCGCTCTCGAGGAGCCCCTCGGGGATCGCCCCGCAGTTCACCTCGCAGAACGGCCCGCCGCGACGCGACGCGTCGTGGAGCAGGCGCGCGATCATCGACTTGCCCGTGCCCGACTCGCCCGTGACCAGCACCGTGGCGCGCGTGGGGGCCACGGCGTCCACGGTCTCGAGGACCTTGCCGAGCGCCGTGTCGCTGCCGACGAGCTTGCGCGTCCCCTTCTGCTTGTCGAGCGCGGCACGCAGCTCGGCGTTCTCCGAGCGCAGGCGCGCGTGCTCGAGGGCCCGTTCGACGACGATGAGCATCTCCTCGTCGTTCACGGGCTTGGTGACGTAGTCGAAGGCGCCGTCGCGCATCCCCTTGACGGCGCCGTCGATCGTGCCGTAGCCGGTCACGAGGACCACCTGCGTCTGCGGCCAGCGCTTCTTCACGCGGCGCAGCACCTCGTGCCCGTCGGGACCGGGCATCGCGATGTCGGTCAGCACCACCTCGGCGGGCGACTCCTCCAGGAGACGGAGCGCCTCCTCGGCGCCCGGCGCCGTGCGCACGTCGTGCCCGTGCTTCTGGAGGAAGATCCGCAGGGTCTTCGGGACCAGCGGGTCGTCGTCCACCACGAGGATGCGGGCGGGGGGCACGGGTAGGCTCCTACGCGACGGGCGGCCGCGAGCCGACCGGTCCGACGGGGAGGGTGATGCGCACCACGGTGCCTCCGGCGGGGGGGCACTCGACCGTGATGGCGCCGCCCATCTTCTCGACGACGCGGGCCGAGATCGGCAGGCCAAGGCCCGTGCCCTTGCCCGGCGGCTTCGTCGTGAAGAAGGGCTCGAAGACCCGCTGCAGGACCGCCGGCGGCATGCCCGGACCGTCGTCGCGCAGCTCGATCCGCAGCTCGTCCCGGTCGCGGGTCGCGCGGATCTCGACCCGGCCCGTGGGGCCGGTCGCGTCCGCCGCGTTGCGCAGCACGTTGACGAACACCTGGTGGAGCCCGCGCGCGACCGGCGTGCGCATGGCGTCCGGCGCGATGTCCGCGCGCACGCGCGGGGCCGCGTCGGCGAGCGCGAGCGTGACCGCCGTCACGGCTTCCTCGACCAGGCTCGCGAGCGGCGCGGGCGCCTGCTCGATCGCCGCCTGGCGGGAGAAGGTCAGCAGCGACTTGACGATGTCCGCCATGCGCTGGAGGCCGGCGCGCGCGAGGTCGAGGTACTCCCGCGACTCGGGGTCCGACGCGGTGCGGTCCCACGCGAGGCGCACGCACCGAAGCGTCGCGTCGAGCGGGTTGTTCAGCTCGTGGGCCACGCCGGCCGCGAGCTTCCCGATCATCGCGAGCTTCTCCTGGACGCGGAGCCGCTCGCGGAGGTCGGCGTTCGCCTCGAGCATGGCCTGGTGCTCGACGGCCTTGGCCACCCGAGCGGCCACCTCGGCCGCCGGGCAGGGCTTGGCGAGGACGTCGAACACGCCCGAGCGGACGAGGTCCACGACCCCGTCGACGGTGCCGAAGCCGGTGATCACGATCGGGACGGTCGAGGGGTTCGCGTCGCGCACGCGGCGCACGAGGGTCCGGCCGTCGGCCTGGCCGAGCTTCAGGTCCGTGAGGAGGACGTTGGGAGGGTCCTCGCGCGCGAAGGCGAGCGCCGTCTCGACGTCCCCGGCGGAGGTGACCCGGTAGCCCTCACGTGCGAGGACCGCCGCGAGGAACTCGCGGGTCGAGGGTTCGTCCTCGACGACCAGGACGTGCGCCACCTTGCGGGGGGCGACGCCCGATGCGTCGGCGATCGAGGGTCGCGCGGATTGTCCGTCCATGATGGGCCCAGTCCGCGTCGAGAAGACCGGACGCCCCCCTATCGGACGACGCACTCGCGCAACTTGAACTGTCGCGCCCGCGCGACACGTGTGGTCTCCATAGGACGAAGCGCGTCCAACCGGGCCGGCGCGCCGGGGCCCGCCCCGGCGAAATCACGCTTCTAGGCGTGAAGGACGCGGTCGCGGCCCGCGCGCTTGGCGGCGTAGAGCGCCTCGTCTGCGGCGCGCAGGACGGCCGCCGTGTCGGCCGTGCCCGGACGCAGGACGGCGAAGCCCGCGGACGCGGTGCAGGGGAGCGGCGACAGCCCCCGGCCGATCGGGACCGGCCGCTCGGAGAGCGTCCGGCGGGCCCGCTCGAGCGCGCCGAAGGCGGCCTCGACGGCCCCGGTGACCGGGAGGTCCGTCAGGAGGGCCACGAACTCCTCGCCGCCCCACCGG
>DATLLK010000258.1:0-3156 GCA_035537895.1 Planctomycetota bacterium | reverse complement strand
GCTTCTATAGTGATCGCGTGAAGAAGAAGAACGTGAAGAAGAAGAAGCAGCGGACGCCCACCCGGAAGCGCGCGGCGAGGAAGCCGGCGTACCCGCTCGTGCGGTGGTTCACGAAGGCGGGGGAGGACCCGTTCCGGTCGATCCCCTGGGACATGCGGACGGCCCGGATCTCGGACGCGGCCGGGCGGGTCGTGTTCGAGCAGCGCGGTGTCGAGGTGCCGGCGGCGTGGACCCAGCTCGCGACCGACCTCGTGGCCTCGCGCTACTTCGCCGGCGTCCCCGGGCGCCGCGGCCGCGAGTCGAGCGTGCGCGCCGTCATCCAGCGGATCGTGCGCACGATCGGGCGCTGGGTCAAGAAGGGCGGCTACCTCGCCCGGACGAGCGACGCGACGGTGTTCGAGGACGAGCTCGCGCACCTGCTGCTGCACCAGAAGGCCGCGTTCAACTCGCCCGTCTGGTTCAACGTCGGGATCGACGAGCCGAGCCCGCAGTGCAGCGCGTGCTTCATCGTGGGGCTGAAGGACAGCCTCGACGCGATCCTCGAGCTCGCCACCGTCGAGGGCCGCATCTTCAGCAAGGGGAGCGGCTCGGGGACGAACTTCTCCTCGCTGCGCTCCTCGCGCGAGCCGACGCGGGCGGGCGGCCACGCCTCCGGGCCCGTCGCGTTCCTCCGGGGCCTCGACGCGCTCGCGGGCGCGATCAAGAGCGGAGGGCGGACGCGCCGCGCCGCCAAGATGGCGATCCTCGACGCGGACCATCCCGATCTCCTCGCCTTCGTGCGCAGCAAGGCCGTGGAGGAGGACCGGGCCCGCGCGCTCGACGTGGCGGGGCTCGGCGACTCCGACGTGTCGTCCGACTCGGCCGTCTCGTTCCAGAACGAGAACCACAGCGTCCGCGTCCCCGACGCGTTCCTCGCCGCCGCCGAGCGCGGGGCGCCCTGGCGGCTCGTCCCGCGCACCGACGGCGTCGCCTCCGAGGCGGTCGACGCGCGGGGGCTCCTGCGCGAGATGGCGCGCGCCGCGCACGCGTGCGGCGACCCCGGCCTGCACTTCGCGGACACGATCGAGCGCTGGAACCCCGTGCCGCGAACGGGTCCGATCCGGGCAAGCAACCCCTGCTCCGAGTTCGTCTTCCTCGACGACACGGCGTGCAACCTCGCCTCGCTCAACCTGATGGCGTTCCGCGACGCGGAGGGCGACGTCGACCCCGCGTCCCTCGCCGCGGCCGTCCGCGTGCTCGTCCTCGCGATGGACGCGATCGTGGGCAACGCCGGGTACCCGACCCCCGCCATCGCGCGCAACTCGAGCCGACTGCGACCGCTGGGGCTGGGCATCGCGAACCTGGGCGCCCTCGTCATGGCGCGCGGTCTCCCCTACGACGGCGACGCCGCGTGCGGCGTCGCCGCGGGCGTCATGGCGGTCGTGGGGGGCGAGGCGTCGCTCGCCTCGGCGAGGCTCGCGGCGCGTGTCGGCCCCTATGCCGAGTGGCGTCGCAACCGGGACCCGGCGCTCGCGGTGCTCGAGCGGCATACGAAGGCCGCCCGCTCGCTCCTGGCACAGCACGCGCCCGAGGCGCTCCGGGACAGCGCCATCGCCTCGTGGGAGGCCGCGCTCGCGCTCGCGCGCTTCGGGGGCCTGAGGAACGCCCAGGTGACCTGCATCGCGCCCACCGGCACGATCTCCTTCCTCATGGATTGCGACACGACGGGCATCGAGCCCGAGCTCTCGCTCGTCAAGGAGAAGAAGCTGGTCGGCGGGGGCCGCCTCCGCCTCGTCTCGCGGGTCCTGCCCGAGGCGCTCCGTCGCCTCGGCTACGACCCCGGCGCGGTCGAGGCGATCCTCGCGCACGCCGAGCGCGAGGGGACCGTCGAGGGCGCGCCCCGCCTCGACCCGCGGCACGCGGACGTCTTCGCCACGGCCGTCCCCGCACGGCCCGGCGGTCGGTCCCTGTCGGCCGAGGCGCACCTTCGGATGATGGCGGCGGTGCAGCCGTTCGTCTCGGGCGCCATCAGCAAGACGGTCAACCTGCCGGCCGACGAGACCGTCGAGGGCGTGGAGGCGATCTTCCTCGCCGCCTGGCGGATGGGGCTGAAGGCGGTCGCCGTCTACCGCGACCGGAGCAAGGTCGTCCAGCCGCTCGTCCCCGCCGGCGCCGCGCCGCACCCCGCGTCGACGGGCCGATGCCACGAGTGCGGCCAGGGCCTCGTCCCCGACGGGGCGTGCCTCCTGTGCCCCAACTGCGGCGCGACGACGGGCTGCGGTTAGAGCCTCTCCCAGCAGGCGCCCTGCTGCGCCCGGCGATCCTCTCGCTGCGGCGGGCCTGCTCGCGCGAGGCGCCCTCAACGGGCTTGCAACCCGCCACCGTGCGCCTCGCGCTGCGCTTGCCCGCCTCGCGTCGCTCTCGCCAGGCTCGCTACGGGCTCTACTGGGATCGGCTCTTAGCCCTACCCGCCCGGGTTAACGGATCGTGAAGAACCGCGCGCGATGCCGGGAGTCCGCGCCGACGCGTGGTAGATTCCGGGTTCCTCCGGAGCGGTACGCCTCGTGGCCTTCCCCCGTGTCCTCCTCGTCACCGGCAGCGCGGGGCACGGGCACGTCCGGGCCTCGAAGGCGGTGGCGTCGGCGCTCCGGCGCCGCCACCCCGCTCTCGACGTCGCCGAGCTCGACGCGCTCGACCGCATGCCGCGCTGGTACGCGGGGACCTACCGTCGGGGCTACGTCCGGATGGTCGACCGCCACCCGCTGGTCTGGCGCTGGTTCTACGAGAGCAACGAGGACGACCCCTCCGCGCTCGGCCACTGGCTGTCGGTCAAGGCGGGGCAGCGCCTCCTGCACGACGCGCTCGCCTGGAAGCCCGACCTCGTCGTCTGCACACACTTCCTCGCGTCCGAGCTCTTCGCGTGGGCCGTGCGCAAGAGGCGCACGTCCGTCCCCGTCCACGTCGTGATCACGGACCACGACTGCCACCGCATCTGGTGGCAGCCCGAGATCGAGAGCTACTACGTGGCGTCCGACCTCGTGCGCGCGCGGCTCTCGTACCGCCACGGCGTGCCCCTGCCTCGCATCCACGTGACGGGGATCCCGATCGACGCCGCCTTCCGCGCGAAGCGCGACGTCGTGGCGGTCCGCGCCGCGTTCGGGCTGGACCCCGCGCGCC
>DATLLK010000257.1:0-3825 GCA_035537895.1 Planctomycetota bacterium | reverse complement strand
GAAGGGGTAGTCGGAGTACACCGGGTGGTCGCGGAGCGAGGGGTCGCGCTCGAAGAACGGCACCTGCGGGATCGACAGCTCAGCCTGGACCCGCCGGAACACGTCCATCCCGAACCGCTCGACGAACCGCTTGTAGGCCGCCTCGTAGGCGAGCTTCATCCCCGCCTCGATCGCCTCGGTCCCGCTGCTCGAGAGGAACGCGCGCCAGGCCCCGCCGAACCGCTCGCGCACCGCGCCGTCCCAGAGCGCGGCGAGGTCGGCGGGCCCCCGGACGCGCCCGTCGGGCGTCCCGACGAGGTAGTCGTCGGTCGCGATCTCGCGGCGCAGGACGACGTCGGCGGCGATCAGGTCGCGGACCATCGCCTGGAACCGCGGGTGGTGCTCGTCGAGGAGCTTCTGCGCGACGCCCAGGTAGCCGTCGAAGTAGACGCCCTGCGGACCCAGGACGAAGGGGCCGTGGCACGGCCAGCCCAGCTCGACCACGGGGCTGTCGGGCGCGAGCGTCGTCGAGAAGAGCCGCTCCTGCACGGCGCGCCGCGCGGCCTGCGCCGCGGGCGTCTCGACGGGCCCCTCGAGCTTCACCGTCGCGCTGCGACGATTGAGCCGCCGGTCGCCCACGACGATGTCGGGCCACGCGCAGCGCTGGGCCTCCCCGTCGTGATCGTAGGGACGTTCCACGGCGCGAGCGGCAGCGTGAAGCATGCCCCGATTCTAGGCCTGGCGGGCAGGGGCGGCCCGCGTGGCGCGAGGGTCGGCGCCCGTCGCCTCTCGGCCGGTCAGCGCGTGCCGGGCTCGCGGTCGAGCACGTCGACGCGTGCGCCCTGGCCTTCGATCCGGACGAGGACCCACGCGTGGTGGCGCACCGAGGCCGCGCGCCGTGCAACCTCCCGTCCGTGGACGCGAACGGTGATCTCGTGCGTCCCCGACCGCACGTAGACCGGCGCCTCGGCGATCCGCGTCTGCCCCCGGGGGAACCGGACCATGCGGTCGAGCGCCCGGCGCTCGCCCACGTAGACCGCCACGGGCACGGAAACCTCGGCCTGCGCCGCGGCGGGCGCCTCGAGCCAGACCTCGACGGTGGTCTCGCGGTCCTCCAGGTCCCAGTGGGTCTTGCAGGCCGCCAGCGACAGCGCGGCGAGCGTCGCGAGCGCGAGCGGGGCGAGGGCGGTCGGGAGACGAAAACGTCGTCGCATGGTGGGGGAGCCCTGTCCGCGCCGCTGCTTGGGGCTGTCGGGTCCGGGACGTAGACTTTCGCCCGGTCGCGCGAGTCCGGGCGGCGCGCACGTGCGAACGTACGGGCCCGCCCCGGCGTGCGCAAGGGCCGTCGGCCGAGGGAGGATCCCGCAATGTCCCCCGCCCACGGGTTCCGCGGGCGCCACGTGGTCTCGGCCGACGACTTCACGAAGGACGACCTCCTCTACCTGCTCGACGCCTCGGCCTTCTTCGAGGGGGACGTCGGACCCCGGCTGCGCGGCCGGATCCTCGGCAGCCTGTTCTTCGAGCCCTCGACGCGCACGCGCCTCTCCTTCGAGTCGGCGATGCACCGGCTGGGGGGCGGCGTCGTCGGCTTCGCCGACGAGAAGATGACGTCGCGCACGAAGGGCGAGAGCCTCTCCGACACGATCCGGATGGTCGAGTGCTACTGCGACGCGATCGTCATCCGCCACCCGATGGAGGGCGCGGCCCGGCTCGCCGCCGAGACCGCCCGGGTCCCCGTGATCAACGGGGGCGACGGCAGCAACCAGCACCCGACCCAGACGTTCCTCGACCTCTACACGATCCGCAAGGCGACGGGGCGGCTCGACGGCCTGCGGATCGGGTTCTTCGGCGACCTCCGCTACAGCCGCACGGTCCACAGCCTTTCGAAGGCGCTGCTGCACTTCGACGTGGAGATGTCCTTCATCGGGCCCGAGACGCTCCGTCTCCCCCAGGAACTGCGCGACACGCTGTCGGCAGCGGGGCGCACGACCCACGAGGTCGCGGGCTTGACCGAGGCGGGCCCCCTCGACGTGCTCTACGTCACGCGGATCCAGAAGGAGCGCTTCCCGGACCCCGCCGACTACGAGCGGATGAAGAGCGCGTACCGGCTCGACCGCGCGGCGGCCGAGCGGTTCGGCCCGGACCTGAAGATCCTGCACCCGCTGCCCCGCGTGACGGAGGTCGACCCCGACGTGGACGGCCTGCCGGGCGCCCTCTACTTCGAGCAGGCCCGCAACGGCGTCACCGTGCGAAAGGCCCTGCTCTCGCTGATCCTCGCCGACGAGGTGCTGGAGGTGGGGCGTGCCTAGCCCGCACGACTTCAAGCTGCAGGACGGGACGGTGGTCGACCACCTGCCGGTCGGCACGGCCGCCCGCGCGCTCGCCATCCTCGGGCTTCCCCGCGAGGGGCCCGTGACCGTCGGCATGAACGTGCCGAGCACGCGCTACGGGCACAAGGACATCATCCGCGTCGAGCACCTCGAGCTGCGCAAGAGCGAGACGGACCGCCTCGCCCTGCTCGGGCCGCACGTGACCGTCGCGATCGTCAAGGGCGGCCGCGTCGCCGACAAGCTGCGGCTCGAGGTCCCCGAGCGGCTCGTCGGCGTGATCCGCTGCACGAACCCGACGTGCATCACGAACCACGAGCGGATCTCGCCGGTCTTCGATCGCGTCGCCGCCTCGCCGCTGCAGTTGCGGTGTGCCTACTGCGAGCGGTTCGGCAGCGAGCCGTTTCCGTTCCTCGCCTGAGGGCATCGCCTGAGGGCATCGCCTGAGGGACCGCGCCCGACCGGTTCCCCGAGGGGCGGACGGTCACTTCGAGGCGAGCAGGTCGCGGATCGCGGCGTCGAGCGCGGGGACGAGGACGTCGTAGGCGGTCTCGCCAGCACCCGTCGCGCGACTGAAGAAGTGGTTGAGCCCCGGGAGCACGACGACCGTCGTGCGCGCGCCCGCGTGGCGCGCGACCTCGTGCGGCGGGGCGACGGCGTCGCGCTCGCCGACGAGGACGACCGCGCGGGTCGGGAGCCGCTCGAGGCGCTCGAGGACGCGCAGGTCGAGGGCCGCGTCCCGGATCGTGCGCCCGAGCAGCAGGTCCCCGAAGTCGCGGGGCGTGCGCGGGACGCGCGTCGCGGGGGCGAGGAGGACCAGGCCGCCGACGGGCGGCGCATCGGGCCGGTTCATCGCCTCGAGCCACAGGCGAGCGCCGTAGGAGAAGCCGGCGCCCCAGCGCGGCAGGCCCGGGGCCTCGCGCGCGGCCTCGTCGGAGGCGGCGAGCAGGTCCATCCGGTGGCCGATGTCGTCGTCGACGTCGCCGTCGCTGTCGCGCACGCCGCGCACGTCGAACCGCAGCGCGGCGACGCCGTGCGCCGCGAAGCGCTCCGCCGCCGCGCGGACCACCGAGTGGTCCATGTGCCCGCCGTGGCCGGGGTGGGGGTGCGCCACGGCGACGGACCCGATCGGAGCGGCCGGGGGCCGCGACAGCGCGGCGGCCAGGCGGTGGCCCTCGGAGACGAGGACGCGCGGCTCGGGGTCCCCCGTCACCAAAGGGCCCGTCACCGAGGGGCCCCTCACGAAGCGGGGCCTCGCCCCGACGCCACGCCCGGCCGCGGCAGCGCGCCGGGCGCCCGCGTCGGCATCGGCACGATCGAGAGCGGCCGCGGCCCGTTGCGCAGGACGGGGAGGGGGACCGCGGGACGTCTCAGGAGGGGGGCCGCGGCCGGCGCCGGCGCATACGCCGGGACGGGGCTCACCGCGCGGACCGGCGGCGGGGCCGGCGGTTCCGCGGGAAGCGGCGGGTTCGGCACCGGGTCCGGGGCGGCCTTCGCAACCGGCTCCTCCAGGACGATT
>DATLLK010000256.1:0-11341 GCA_035537895.1 Planctomycetota bacterium | reverse complement strand
GGCGCATGGGCGCCGCGGCCCTCGACCTCGCCTACGTGGCCTCCGGGAGGTTCGACGGCTTCTGGGAGCTGTACCTGAACCCCTGGGACGTGGCGGGCGGCGCCGCCCTCGTGCTCGCGGCCGGAGGCAGAATCACCGATTTCCGAGGGGGAGAGGACTGGCTGTTCGGGCGCCATCTCGTCGCCACCAACGGCCTGATCCACGACGACCTCAGGCGTAACCTGTCCCCATTGAAAGACTTGTGATGAAGGTCCCCGGACGGGGACCAAGGTCCGACGCCCCGCGGCGGTCCCGATTGTCGTAGGCCGACCCCCGTGCGGCGGCTACCCTCGCCCCTTTCGTCTCCACGTTCCGCGCCCAAATCATGGCGCCACGACCTCCCCCGCGCCGACCCCCCGTTCGACCGCGCATGCCCTACCGCCCCGAACAGCCGCTCATCGTCCAGAGCGACCGCTCGCTGCTCCTCGAAATCGGGGGGCCCGACGCCGACGCCTGCCGCGACGCCCTCGCGCCGTTCTGCGAGCTCGTGAAGTCGCCCGAGCACGTCCACACGTACCGGATCACGCCGATCAGCGTCTGGAACGCGGCCTCCGCGGGCCTCTCGGCCGACGAGATGGTGGCCGCGCTCGAGCGGTTCAGCCGGTTCGACCTGCCGAAGAACGTCGTTCGCGACGTCCGCGACCTGCATGCCCGCTTCGGGCGGCTGCGCCTCGAGCGCGCCCCGGTCGGCTCGCTCGGGCTCGGGTTGAGGATCCGCTCCGACGACGCGCTGCTGCTCGCCGAGGTCGCCGCCAACCCCCTGGTCAAGGCGATGGTCTCGCCCGCGGAGGACGGCGGCCTCGCCGTCGCCGAGGAGCACCGCGGCGAGGTGAAGCAGGCCCTCGTGCGCTGCGGGTGGCCCGTCGAGGACCGGGCGGGCTACGTGGACGGCGGACCGCTCGTCGTCGCGATCCGGGACGTCGTGCCCTCGGGCCGTCCGTTCGCGCTGCGCGACTACCAGCACGAGGCCGTCGCGGCCTTCTGGCGCGAGGGGAGCCCGCTCGGCGGGAGCGGCGTCGTCGTGCTGCCCTGCGGGGCGGGCAAGACGATCGTCGGCATCGGCGCGATGGCCCGCGTGGGCCGCAAGACGCTCGTCCTGACGACGAACCACACGGCGGTCACGCAGTGGCGGCGCGAGCTGATCGAGCGGACGCACCTCACCGAGGACCAGGTCGGCGAGTACACCGGACAGGCGAAGGAGGTCCGGCCCGTCACGATCGCGACGTACCAGATCCTCACGCACCGGCGCACGAAGACGGACCCCTTCACGCACTTCGAGCTGTTCCGCCGCAACGACTGGGGCCTCGTGATCTACGACGAGGTGCACCTCCTGCCCGCGCCCGTCTTCCGGGTGACGGCGGGCATCCAGGCCACGCGGCGGCTCGGGCTGACGGCGACCCTCCTGCGCGAGGACGGCCGCGAGGACGACGTCTTCAGCCTGATCGGCCCGAAGCGCTATGACGTGCCGTGGAAGGTCCTCGAGCGGCGCGGCTGGATCGCCGAGGCCGCGTGCACGGAGGTCCGGCTCCCGCTCCCGCCCGACGCACGCCGGCGCTACGCGATCGCCGACCGGCGGGGACGGTTCCGCGTCGCCTCGGAGAACCCGTCGAAGCTCGACGCCCTCGTCTCCCTCCTCGCGCGCCACCCGGGCGAGCCCACGCTCGTGATCGGGCAGTACCTCGACCAGCTCCACCGGGCGGCGCGGCGCATCGGCGCGCCCCTCGTGCAGGGCTCGACGCCGGCCGACGAGCGGCGGCGGCTCTACGACGAGTTCCGCGCGGGCCGCGCGCCCGTCCTCGTGGTGTCCAAGGTGGGCAACTTCGCCGTGGACCTGCCCGAGGCGTCGGTCCTCGTCCAGCTCTCGGGGACCTTCGGGTCCCGGCAGGAGGAGGCGCAGCGGCTCGGTCGCGTGCTGCGGCCCAAGGGCGACGGCCGGGGCGCGCGGTTCTACACGCTCGTCTCCCACGAGACGTCCGAGGAGGTCTTCGCCCAGCACCGCCAGCTCTTCCTGACGGAGCAGGGCTACGCCTACGAGATCGTGGGCGCGGAGGGGCTCGTGCCCGCCGGCGCGACGGGCGACGAGAGCGAGGTCGCGTGAGCGAGGCCCTCGCACTGCGCCGCGACCGCGGGGGCGTCCGGCTCGGGGACCACCTCGAGGCGGTCCGCCTCCAGGACCTGAAGGACGTCTACGCCTTCTGGTCCGGCGGGGAGCCGCCGGAGCTCCCGAAGCGCGAGATCACGCGCCAGCTCGGCGAGGTGATGGCCGACGAGGGCACCGTCTACCGCCGCGTCCGCACGCTCACGCGCAAGGTCCTCGACGTCCTCCTGCTGCTCCTGCGCCGCGCGGACTACCGCAGCGACCTCCCCGGGCTCTTCCGCCGCATGCCCGGCGAGGAGGCCGTCGCGCTCGAGTACCACGAGGCGGAAGCGGCGTTGCGGGCCCTCGTGCGGCGCGGCTTCGTCGGCGAGTGGGCCGACCGCTCCTCCACGATGCAGGGCCGCAGCGTCTACGCCGTCCCCCTGGAGCTCGGCGACATCCTCTCGGGCCTCTTCCGCGAGGAGACGCGCACGGTCCGCAGCGTGTTCTCGCTCGCCGGGTTCGCGGCCTCGCTCGGCGCGACCGACCGCAAGACGCTCGCCGCGCGCTTCACGGGCCTCTCCGCCGAGCCGGGCCCCGAGGACGTCGGCAAGGTGCTGGGGGCGGCGGGCGGCCCCGGCCGTCTCGCCGCCGTCGAGCCCGAGCCCCTGCGCGCCCTGGCGCACAAGGCCCTGGACGTGGGCGGCATCCTCCTGCGCTCCGAGGCGGGCGGGCGCGAGGGCCCCGCCGCGGGCTGGGACCGTCGCGCCGACGCGCGCGCGCTCGAGTCGGCCGGGGCGGGGACGGTCGCCCGCCTCTCGCTCGGCGAGTACGGCATCGCCTGCGACGACGAGGCGCTCGTCCTCTTCCACGAGGTCGTCGAGGACGCGCTCCGGCGGGCCGCGCCGGAGGAGCCCGAGGCCGACGAAGTCCTGAAACCGGGCGGCGACCTCGTCTCCGACCTGCTCGGCTTCCTCGGCGAAGTCCGGCGCCAGCCGATCCGGCTCACGCGCGAGGGCGAGGTCCACAAGGCGGCGCAGCGGCGCATCGAGGACGGCTTCGTCTTCCGCGAGTCGTCGATCGCGGGAGCGCCCGAGGTGTGGGCGGAGATCCGCTCGGCCGCCGACCACCTCGGCCTCGTGGCCGTCGACCGCGAGGGGTTCCTCGCGTGCCGCGACGAGGCGGAGCGCTGGGCCGCCCAGCCGCTCGACGCGAAGGTCGCGGGCCTCTACCGGCTCGCGCTCGAGGCCGCCGGTCCCCGAGGGCGCAGCCTGCACCTGTGCGAGATGCGCCTGATCGTGGGCGACCTCCTGAAGGAGGAGCCGGGCCGCTGGTGGACGGGCGACAGCCTCTTCGTCGTCGCCCGCCTGCGCTACCTCGCCTCGCTCGACGCCCGCCGCATCCGGGAGCGCCACCGCGACCGCCACTTCGGCGCCTACGTCGCGACCCGCGAGGCGCCGAAGGACCTGCTGCTCGACCTCGCGCGCTCGTGGCGGCGCACGCTGCTCCTGCTCGGCATGGTCGACGTCGCGCTGCGCGGCGAGACCCCGACGGCGCTCCGGTTGTCCTCGCTCGGCGCCCGTGTGCTCGGCGTGGCGCCCGCCGACACGGGGGGGCCCGCCCGCTCGCTCCTCGTCTCGCCCGACTTCGAGGTCGTGGTCCTCCCCGAGGGCGACGTGGCCGACGCGGTCCACCACCTCGGTGGGTTCGCGCAGCGCGTCAAGAGCGGCGAGGTCGTCCACTTCCGCTTCACGAAGGAGACGATCGAGGCCGCCACCGCCGAGGGGCGGCGGGTCGACGACCTCCTCGCCTGGCTGGCCGAGCGTGCGCGGGGACCGGTGCCCCAGAACGTCGCCGTGAGCCTGACCGACTGGGCGGCGGGGGTGGCCTTCGCGACGCTGGAGAAGGGGATCGTCCTGCGCCTCGAGCGCCCGACCGTCCTGGACGCGATCCTCGCCCTGCCGGGCATGAAGGCGCTCCTCGTCCGCCGCCTGTCGCCGACGGAAGCCCTCCTGAAGGACGAGCCCAGGGACCGCCGCCTCCTCGCCTCGCTGCGGGCCGAGGGGGTCTACCTCGAGGGTCCGTAGGGGACGTCCGCAGGGGAGGGGTCGGGCACCCGCACGCCGCTCTCCGGCCGACGGGGGGCGTCACCCGGTACGCGGGAACGTTGGCGATCCCCGGGATGGGGCGCAAGATCGACGGTTTCCTCACCACGGCGACGGGAACACCACTCATGGCCGGCCACGGCGGATTCAAGCATCGGAACAAGCGCCTGCAGCGCAAGCGCAGCCGGCTCACCAAGCTCGGCCGGGAGAACATCGCGCGCGTCCGCAAGATGTTCGAGGACAAGGGACAGACCTGGGACCCGACCAAGAACTCCGTCCAGGCGCAGGCGCTGAACCACCACGGCCGTCGCAGCTCGGGCGTCGTCGCCGCGCACGCGAAGTAGCCCTCACGGTCGGTGCGGGCGGGACCGCCATCCGGTACGCTGCGCCGCCATGGACGCGGGCACGGACATCGGCACGGGTCACGCCTGGATCGTGGACGCGTACGGGTGCGACCCGGCGCGCCTGCGCTCGACGGACGCCCTCGCCCGCCTCTTTGCCGACGCCGTCCGCGAGATGGAGCTCGTCCCGGTGCGCGAGCCGGTCTGGCACGTCTTCGGCGGGCCGGGAGGCGTGACGGGGTTCCTGCTCCTCTCGGAGTCCCACCTCGCCGTCCACACGTTCCCCGAGCGGGGGTTCGCGGCGATCGACCTCTACTGCTGCCGCCCGCGCGCGCCGTGGCGGTGGAGAGAGGCCCTCGAGGAGGCGCTCGGCGCGGCGTCGGTCGTCGTCCGGTGCACCCCGCGGGGCGGGGACCCCACGTGACGCTGCGCACCGGATCCTGCGGCGGCTGCGGCGCGACCCTCGAGTTCGCGAGCGCCGCCACCGTCCTCGTCGTCTGCCCGCACTGCGGCGGGGCGTCGTGGCGCTCGGACCGCGACCTCGCCTACGTCGGGAAGGTCGCCGAGGTCGCCCCGATCGCGTCGCCGCTCTCGCTCGGGGAGACCGGTCGGTTCGAAGGCGTCGGCTGGACCTGCGTCGGCCAGCTCCAGCTCGACCACGGACGCGGGCCGTGGAACGAGTGGTGCCTCCTATTCGACGACGGGTCGTGGCGCTGGTACGCCGAGGCGCAGGGCGAGGCGCTGCTCACCCGCCCGGCCGGACCCGACGTCGTCGCCGCGGCGCCCGAGCGGACCGCGCTCGAGCCCGGCACGGCCGTGGACCTGCCCGGCACGAAGGACCTGCTGGTCGCCGAGGTCGGCGTGGGGCGCGTGACGGCGGCCCGCGGCGAGCTCCCCGCGCGCGTGCTGCCCGGGAGCGAGGTCCGCTACGCGGACCTGCGCGGGCCGGCCGGGGCCTTCGGCACGCTCGACTACGGTGCGGGCGACGCGTGCCAGGCGGTCTACCTCGGCCGCACGGTCGCCCCCGAGGAGCTGGGGCTCGCCCCCGAGAAGGCGCCTCCCGTCGAGCGGCGCGTCGAGTCGCGGCGCCTCGCCTGCCCGTCCTGCGCGGCGTCGGTCGAGCTGCGCGACCCCGAGAGCGTCCGGGTCGCGTGCGGCTCCTGCGGCACGCTGATCGACCCCGGGAAGGGGTGGCCGAAGGCGCTCGGCCCGGCCGTCGCGCAGGCCGGCAAGGTGCGGATCCCGCTCGGCACGTGGGGGACGCTGCGTGGGGCGCGCGCCCAGACGATCGCGTTCCTCGCGCGGTCGGTCACCGTGGAGGGCGTGCGCTACCCGTGGCGCGAGTACCTGCTGCGCACCGAGCGCGGCGCGTACCGATGGCTCGTCGAGTCGAAGGGCCACTGGGCGCTGCTCGACCCCGTGAACCCGGGTGACGTGTCGAGCACGGGCAGCGGCCCCGTCTATCGCGGCGTGCCCTTTCGCCACTTCGCGACGGGGAGTGCCGTCGTGGACCACGTCCTCGGCGAGGTCTACTGGGAGGTCGAGGTGGGGGAGACCGTCCGCTCGGAGGACTTCGTCGCCCCGCCCCTCCAGATGACGATCGAGCGCAGCGGGAAGGAAGTGAACGTCACGGCCGGCGTGTACGTCCCGCGCGAGGAGGTCGAGGCCGCCTTCTCCGTGAAGCTCCCCGAGCCGTCCGGTGTCGCCCCCGCGCAGCCCAATCCCTGGAAGGGTCAGCGGGGCGCGTGGTGGGGCGTCGGCGCGGCGCTGGTCGCCGCGGCCGCCGTGCTGATGGCGCTCGTCGCGAAGTCGAAGGGTGCCGAGCGCGTGGGGTGGTTCTTCCCCGGCCTGTTCCTGTTCGGGGGACTGCTCATCCCGCCCCTGGTCGTCACGACGCGGCACGCGAACTTCGAGGTGTCGCGCTGGGCGGACAGCGACCACCCCATCGGGGAGGCGTGAGCGCGATGCGCCGGTCCCTGCTCGTCTACGCGCTCTCGGGTCTCGGCCTCCTCACGCTCTACGGCGTCGGAGGGTTCAGCGGCTGGTGGAAGTCCCCGTCCTTCTCCGGGCTGCGCGGCGGCACCGGGGGCGGTGGCTACGGCGGCGGTTTCCGCGGAGGGAAGTGACGTGAACTGGAACGAGATGTTCGAGGGGCTCCTCTCCCACCTCGCGGCGGCCGTGCTCTTCGGCGCGCTCGGCGTCGGGCTGTTCCTCCTCGCCCTGAAGCTGATCGTCAAGGTGAGCCCGTTCTCGATCCGCAAGGAGATCGAGGAGGACCACAACATCGCCCTGGCGATCCTCGTGGGCTCCGTGTTCCTCGGGCTCGCGCTGATCGTCGCCGCGGCGATCGCCGGCTGATGAGGCTGCGGGCCGTCTTCCTGACGGTCTTCGTGATCGCCGCCTGCGGGCTCGGCTACGAGCTCGTGGCGGGGTCTCTCGCCTCGTACCTGCTCGGCGACTCCGTCACGCAGTTCTCGACGGCGATCGGCCTCTACCTGTGCGCGCTGGGCGTGGGCGCGTGGCTCTCGCGCTACGTCGAGGACCGCCTCGTCGAGACGTTCGTCCACGTCGAGATGGCGGTGGCCTTCCTCGGCGGCACCCTCGCCGCGGTCCTCTTCCTCGCGTTCCCCTCGGGCCGGTGGTTCCGCCCCGTGCTCTACGGGGAGATCCTCGGCGTGGGGACGCTCGTCGGGCTCGAGATCCCCCTGCTCCTGCGCATCCTGAAGGACGAGATGGAGTTCAAGGACCTCGTCGCACGGGTCCTGACGTTCGACTACGTCGGGGCGCTCGCCGTCGCGCTCGCCTTCCCGATGCTGCTGGTCCCGCACCTCGGGCTCGTGCGCACCGCCCTCGCCCTCGGCCTGCTCAACGCCTTCGTCGGGCTCTGGAGCACGTGGGTGTTCGAGGCCCGCATCGCGCGCCCGCGTCCCCTGCGGGTCCGGGCCGTGGTGGTCACGATGGCGCTCGTCGTCGGCATGGCGTTCGGCGACCGCGCGACGCTGTACGCGGAGCAGACCCTCTTCCAGGACGAGATCCTCCACGCGCGGTCCACGCCCTACCAGCGCATCGTCGTGACGGGAGGCTCGGAAGGGTTCTCGCTGTGGCTGAACGGGGCGCTCCAGCTCTCGAGCGCCGACGAACGGCGCTACCACGAGGCGCTCGTCCACCCCGCGATGGGCGCGGTCGACGAGCCCCGTCGCGTGCTCGTGCTCGGCGGCGGGGACGGGCTGGCGATGCGGGAGGTCCTGCGCCACGCGGCCGTCGAGCGCGCCGTCCTCGTCGACATCGACCCCGCGATGACCGACCTCGCGCGGACGTTCGAGCCGCTCGCGCGGCTGAACGCGCACGCGCTCGACGACCCGCGCGTCACCGTGGTCAACGACGACGCGATGAAGTGGCTGGAGGAGCCCCGCGGGCCCTTCGACGTGGTCGTCGTGGACTTCCCCGACCCCGCGAGCTTCTCGATCGGCAAGCTCTACACGACGCGCTTCTACGAGCGGCTGCTCGCCGCGCTCGCCCCCGACGGCGCCCTCGTCGTGCAGGCCACCTCGCCGCTCCACGCGCCGCGGTCCTTCTGGTGCGTGGCGCGCACGCTCGAGCACGTGGGGCTCTCGGTCCGGCCCTACCGCGCGTTCGTGCCGTCCTTCCGCGGGGACTGGGGCTTCCTGCTGGCCTCGCGCCGTGCGCTCGAGATCCCGAGCCGCCTGCCCTCGGGCCTCGTCACGCTGGACGTCCCGAGCCTCTCGGGGATGTTCGTCCTGCCGCCCGACCTCTCGCCCGTCCCCGTCGAGGTGAACCGCCTCGACAACCAGGTGCTCGTCCGCTACTACGAGGACGAGTGGAAGCTGTGGGGCTGACCCGCCGCGCGATCCTGCGCTCCGCCGCCGCGGCGGCGCTCGCGGCCTCCGTGCCCGCCTGCGGGCGGCGCCGCGTCGAGGGCGGCTTCGTGGGGCCCTCGATCGACCGGGGCCATCGCCTGCGCGACGGCCCGCCCGCGGGCGCGCCCGCAACGCGCGAGGACGTGCCGGTCGTCGTCGTCGGCGGCGGCGTCGCGGGGCTGTCCGCGGCCTGGAAGCTCGCTCGCAGCGGCTATCGCGACTTCCTCCTCCTCGAGCTCGAGGACGACGTCGGAGGCACGTCGGTCGCCGGCGAGAACGCCGTGTCGGCCTACCCGTGGGGGGCGCACTACGTCCCGCTCCCGACGCGCGAGGAGCGCGCGCTCTGTGAGCTCCTGCTCGAGACCGGGTCGATCCGCGGCTTCGACGCCCGCGGCCGCGCGATCGGGGACGAGGGCCACCTCGTCCGTGCCCCCGAGGAGCGCGTGTGGGCGGCGGGCGCCTGGCACGAGGGCCTCTTCCCGAGCGACGTCGCGACGACGGAGGACCTCCGGCAGCTCGAGCGGTTCACGAGGCTCGTGGACGGTCTCGCCGCCCGTCGCGACGACGCCGGCCGCCGCGCCTTCGCGATCCCGACGGCCAGGAGCGCGCGCGACCAGGACCTCCTCGCGCTCGACCGCGTGTCGATGGCCGCGTGGATGGCCGCGAACGGGTTCGACGCGCCGTGGCTCCTGTGGTGGGTGGACTACGCCTGCCGCGACGACTTCGGCGCGCGCGCGGAGGCGACGAGCGCGTGGGCCGGCCTCCACTACTTCGCCGCGCGCATCGCGGTCCCCGGGGACGAGCCCGCGCCCTTCCTCACCTGGCCGCAGGGGAACGGGTTCCTCGTGCGCCACCTCGCACGGGCGGCGGGCGACCGCGTGCGCACCGGCGCGGTCGTGCTCGCCGTCGAGGGACGCGACGACCGCGTGGTCGTCCGCTACGCGGACGCGCGCCGGGGCACCTCGCACGAGGTGACCGCCGACCGTGTCGTCTGCGCGCTCCCGCGCCACGCGGCACGTCGCGTCGTCAAGGGCCTCGAGGCCGAGCGCGGCGGCTTCGAGACGTCGGCGTGGGTCGTCGCCAACGTGACGCTCGACGGCACGCCCGCCTCGCGCGGCTTCCCGACGGCGTGGGACAACGTGCGCGCCGACTCCGACAGCCTCGGCTACGTCGTCGCCACCCACCAGGCCGACCGCGCGCGGCTCGACACGGTCTGGACCTGGTACCACGCCCTCTGCGACGCGCCGCCCGCACAGGCGCGCCGTGCCCTCCTCGACTCCCACTGGGAGGACTGGCGCGACCGCGTGCTCGCCGACCTCTCGCCCGCGCACGAGGACCTCGAGCGCCACGTCGCGCGGATCGACGTCGTGCGGTGGGGCCACGCGATGCCGCGGCCCGGTCCCGGGACGATCTGGGGCCCCGACCGCGAGCGGGCCGCGCGGCCGCTCGGCCGCGTCCACTTCGCCGGCGCCGACCTCGGCGGCCTGCCGCTCTTCGAGGAGGCGCAGTGGTCCGGCGTGCGCGCCGCGGAGGAGGTGCTGGCGGTCCTTCACCGGCCCTTCACGTCGAGCCTGTGAGCCGCCGCGTCTTCCGCAACGGCTGGGTCTTCTCTCCGGGGGTGGACCTGCTCGCGTTCGTGGGACCGGTGGTCCTCGCGGCGGGCGTCGTCTGGGGATTCGCGCGAGCCGGCCGCCTCGACGACGAGGTCCCCCCGTGGCTGTTCGCGCTGCTCGTCGTCGGGTGCGACGTCGCGCACGTCTGGGGGACGCTCTTTCGCGCCTACCTCGACCCCCGAGAGCGGGCGCGACGCGGCGGGCTCCTGCTCGCGGTCCCGCTCGCCGCGCTGGCCGTCGGCACGACGCTCCATGCGGCCGACGCGGCCCTCTTCTGGCGGATCCTCGCCTACGCCGCCGCGTTCCACTTCGTGCGCCAGCAGTGGGGGTGGATGGCCTACGCGGGCCGCCGGGCCGGCGCCGTCGCGCCGATCGACCGGGCGCTCGACCGCCTCGCGGTGTACGCGAGCACGGTCTTCCCGCTCCTCTGGTGGCACGCGAACCTCCCGCGGGCGTTCGCCTGGTTCGTCGACGGCGACTTCGTCGCGGTCGTGCCCGCCTGGGCGGGGACGGTCGGCCAGGCGGTCCACTTCGGTCTCCTCGGGGCGTGGGGGGTCCGCCAGGTCGTCCGGGTGGCGCGCGGCCTGGGGACCAACCTCGCCCAGTGGCTGGTGCTCGGCACGACCTGGGTCACCTGGTACGGCGGGATCGTGCTCCTCGACAGCGACGTCGCATTCACGGCGTCCAACGTGCTCGCCCACGGCGTCCCGTACGCCGTGCTCGTCCACCGGTGGGGGGCGGCGCGCTGGCGAGGGGAGGGCGGCGCGCTCCCGGCGCTCTTCCGGCCCTCGGGCGTCCCCGCCTTCGTCCTCGCCCTCGTCGCGCTCGCCTGGGTCGAGGAGGCCGTGTGGGACGGGTTCGTCTGGCACCGTCACGGGAGCCTGTTCCCGCTCCCCGACGTGACCGTCCCCGAGGACGTCCTGTCGCTCCTCGTGCCCATGCTCGCGGTCCCACAGGCGACGCACTACGTGCTCGACGCGTTCCTCTGGCGGACGGGGGCCGCGAACCCGGACCTCGCCGCAACGCTCGGGCTCGGCCCCCCGCGGGATCCGCAGGCCGCGGCCGCCGGCCCGGCGCCGACCTCCTGACGGGGCCGGAGGGCGACAGGCAGGCGGCGCGCGCCCGGGCCGGCCCGGGCGCCGGGGGACCGGAGGCCTTTCGGTGGCCGCCGCACGTGGCGTCGTCGATCCGACTCGGCGCGGGACGCGAGGGCCGTCCCTCCTACCGCGCTAGACTACGCATCCGTACGTAGGGCCCTGGGAGAGTGTCTCGGATGAGCATGCCCGTG
>DATLLK010000255.1:0-5137 GCA_035537895.1 Planctomycetota bacterium | reverse complement strand
CGCACGGCGCTGTCGATCGTCGTCCTGGCCGTGGGCGGAGCGTTCGCGTTCCTTCCGACGTTCGACCCGACCGCGTCCTTTGCCGACGCCGTGGTGGTGGCGCGTCGAGACGCGCCGGGCGCCGCGTTCCACGTCGCGGGTACGTCGGATCCGTCGTCCCTCTGGGCGTTCGGCTTCCACCGCACGGGGTACATCGACGACCACGCGACGCTCGCCTCGACGTTGGCCCCGGACGCCCCGCGGGCGCTCGTCCTCGCCAAGGGGAACTTCTGGACCCGCCGGGCCGCACTCGCGAAGGCGGAAGATCTCCCCAGGATCAACCGGGCCCGCGTGCTGTGGGAGCGTCGCGTCGGCGCCGCCACCTGGCACCTCCTGACGAACGCCCCTCCCTGACGGGCGGTGCTCCTATCGCGTCGGCTCGCGCGTGCGGTACACGGTCGCGCGCGCCGTGCGCCGCAGTACGGCGTAGGGGTGCGTCGCCTCGAACTCGGCGGTCGCCGTCGGTCCGAGCTTGGTGTGCTGGAAGTACAGCACCGGTGGCTGGTCGAGATCACCCTCGCGGAACGGGACGAGACGCGTGCCGAAGTAGAACCGCCCCGCCGCCACCATGGGCCAGGGGAGCGCCTCCGCGGCGCCCTCCTCGTGCGCAAAGGTCCACGCGGGAAGCGTTCGGGCTCCGGGCTCGACCTCCTGCAGGATCCGCACGGCGGCCCCCATGTCCTCGTAGCGGTTCTCTCTCGTGCCGGTCGCTCGGATCAGGTAGACGGGGTAGCCCACGAGGATGCCCGCGGCGATGACCACCGCCGCGGCCTTGTGGACTCCCCGCACGCGCGAGAGCCACGGAATCGGCACCCGTGCGAACCGGCGGATCGCAGGCGCGAGCCACACCGCTCCCAGCCAGGCGAACGCGGGAACGACCTGGGCGAAGTAGCGCGAGTAGTGCATCCGGATCGCGGGAAGCACGGCGAGGAAGCAGAGGATCCAGGCGAGGAGCAGGCTCTCCTCCAGCGCGGCGCGGCGTCCGCGCCGGATGCGTCGCACGGCGAGCGCCACCCCGAAGACGAGCGGCAGCACCCACGGCAGTCCCGGCACGAAGACGTCGTTCAGGTAGAACCGGATCGCGGGCAGGACGCCCTGGATCGGGGCCGACGTGCGCGCCCAGTCGTCGCGCAATTGCGACCACCAGGTCGAGCCCTCACGGAGGATCTGCAGCGCGTACCAGGGAACGGTGAGCGCGAACAGGCCCAGGAGGGCCCAGGGCGCCACCTGCCGGAGGAGCCGACCTCGGCCCGCGAACAGCCCCCCGAGGACGATCGCGGCGACGGGGATGAAGCCCGGCGGGCCCTTGGCGAGGACGGCGAGGCCGAGGAGGCCCCCCAGGCCGAGGGATCGCAGCGGGGTGGCCTGACGCCGATCGATCGCGAGGAACGCTCCGATCGAGGCCAGCGTGAAGAAGGCGAGCGTCGTGTCGAGGCGGCACGTGCGTGCCGTCCTCGCGAACACGGCCCAGGTCGCGCACGAGAGGCCGGCCCAGAAGGCGGCTCGCCGTCCGTGGTGGCGCGCCACGAGGAACATCAGGAGCCAGACCGTCGCGAGCCCCGCCACCTGGGACGGCAGGCTGGCCGTCGCGTCGCTCTTGCCGAAGGCCGTGTACGTGGCGGCGAGCAACCAGAAGACGAGCGGCGGCTTCTTCGAGGCCGGCTGCCCGTCGAACGTCAGGCGCGTGGGGTCGCCGCGCTCGACGATCTCGGCGCCGATCTGCGCGTAGACCACCGTGTCGCTCGACAGGGACTGGTCCTTCCAGGGGACGCCGACGAAGACCGCCGCCGCCAGGCAGAGGATCAGAGCGGCACGAACCGAAGGTCGGGCGAGCGTCGCCACGATGCGCGGCGACGCACGGGTCGTGGGGCGGGGAAGCACGACGTCGTCCATACGCGGATCGTAGTCCCAGCCGGGTGCTCTCGCGTGCGCGGGCGAAACCGCGATCCTCGGCGGACGGCCGGGGCGCGGTGGGCCGAGTGTACGGGACACGCGGGCGCGGGCCCTCGTGCGCGCGGCGGACCCCGCACGCGATCGACCCCGTCGGGCGTCAGCGCCAAAGGCGCAGGAGGAGCCGTACCGCGACCGAAGCCAGGAAGAGGTACCAGAGGTTCCGCTTCCAGCCGCCACGTTCGGAGGCGGGTTTGGGACCGGGCCACCGTCGACGCCAGAAGGGAACGCGCACGCCGGCCGCGGTACCCATCGCGCGCAACCCCTCCGCGTAGCGCGTGCGGTCGTCGTCCCCCGCGTCCGTCGTCTCCTCGGCGAGGACACGCAGGCGTCGCTGGGCAGTGCGCAGTCGGGTCGCCCCGTCGCCCGTCGCCGCCGCCTCGCCGACCGCGCACAGCGAGGAGGCCAGCTCGAAGAGGAGCCGCCGGCGCGCAGGGACTTCCGCCACGCTCGCCGGCGGGGCGTCCTTCGCGAGGATCGAGCGCGCCGATGCATAGCGGCCGGCGAGGGCTTCACCGTAGGCCGCGTGGCCCACGTGGTCCCCCCATCGGTCGTCGCGCATTCCGCGCGACACCACGGCGAGGCTCACGGCCTCGGCCTCGCGGTGCCGGCCCAGTCGGCGGAGGGAGAGGTTGTAGTTCCAGAGCATCCAGGGCTCGGCGTCGTCGCGCGTCTCGCCGCCCGCGAGCCAGCGCGCGGCATCGACGTCGCGCCCCGAGGAGACGAGCGCATAGCCGACCTTCCCCCACAGCGTCGGTTCCTCACGCAGTCGGTGGCGATGGCGGCGGAGCAGACGGGGGACGACCCGTCGAGCCGCCTGTCGCTCCCCTGCCTCGTCGAGGACCTCCCCGAGCGTGTGCTCCACGGACTCGCCGAGCCGGGGAAGCCATGCGTCGAAGCGACGCACGGCGGACCACCGACCCCCGCGGACCCGGCGCAACATCCAAGCCCGGGCGAAAGCGGGCCCGACCTCGTCGGACTCGACCGCCCGGTCGAGGACCCGGGCGTAGCCGCGTTGCATGGGCCCGCCGAACTCGTCGGAGAGGGCCGCGTCCACGATCTCGGCCACGGCGGGAGAGACGTCGCCCGACCTCACGAGAGGCGCCAGCTCCTTCGTGCACGTCGCCGGGTCCCCGCGCAGCGCCGCGGCGAGGGTCCGCGCGGCAGCCGCCGTACCCCCGGCGGCGCCCTCGGCCGGGAGTCGCTGGGCGAGGGCGTCGAGGGCGCCGGCGTCACCGGCCTGACGCGCGAGGTCGAGCAGACGCCGAGCGGCGTACAGGTGGCCGGGTTCGAGCGCGAGGACGCGCTGGAAGTGCTCCCGCGCCTCGGCCCCGCGGTCCATCCGCGCCGCGAGATCGGCCGCCACGACGAGCGCGTCGGAGTCAGCGGGCGCGAGCCGCAGGAGCGCTCGCGATGCGCGTTCCCACGCCACCGTGTCGTCGGCCTTCTCGGCCCACTCCGCGAGCCGACCCCACCCCCACCAGTAGCCCGCCGACCGCTCCACGACAGCGCTCATGCGCGCGATCGCGTCGGCCTGCCGTCCCTGCCGCGCCAGGACCCACGCGTCGCGCCCCTCGAGCGTCACGGGACGCTCGGCCTCGGGCCAGGGACCGCGCTTCAAGACGGCGCGAGCCTCCTCGTAGCGCTCGGCGTCCGCCAGCACGGTCGCCAGGAGGTCGTAGGCCACCGGGTCCCGCGGATTCAGGGCGATCGCCCGCTCCAGCGCGGCCGTACGCTCCGTGAGGTCCGACGGGGGCAGCACGTCGGCGAGGCGAGTCCACGCCTGCGCTTCGCCGGGACGGGCGGAGGACCACGCGCGCGCAAGGCCGACGAGGTCGGCTCGCCGCGCCGGCGTCGTCGCCCACCCGTCGAGGCAGCCCCAGGCGCGCTGCGCGCTCGGGCGGGTCGTCACGATCCGCGCCGCGATCGTCCACCCTTCCGTCTCGTCCCCGGCGTCCCACCGCGCGCGCGCAAGTCGCAGCGCCAGGGCGGGATCGAAGGGATGGCGTCGCACGCCCTCCCGCAGCGTCGTCTCGGCGGCCTCCGTCTCGCCCGCGTCGGTGAGGTGCGCGGCGAGACTGAACCACGCGTCCGCCTGGTCCGGCCCGATCTCGACGGCCTTGCGAACGGCCTCGGTGGCGCGTGTGGCGTCGCCTCGCCGTCGCCGGACGGTCGCCAAGGCCTGCCACGCCTCGTGGCGCAGGGGGAACCGGCGGGTCGCCTCCTCGGCGACGTGCTCCGCCTCGGCCTCCATCCCGGCGTCGAGCGTCTGGCGCGCGAGCTCGGTCCAGGCCTCGCAGAGGTCGGGCCTCAGGTCGCGCAGTGCCACGAGGTCGACGCGCAGGGCCTCGGGCTCGAAGAGGCGGCGGGCGCCCTCGACCCAGGCGGTGAGGCCGTCGCCCGTCGAGGTCTGACGGACGAGCTCCGCACGGACGAACGCGAGCTCCTCGCGGCGACGGTCGTCGGTCCCCGCCAGCTCGAGGAGACGGTCGACCGCCCACGCGTAGTCCACGTCGAGGCCGATCGCCTCGCGGTAGCCCTCCCGGGCACGCTCGGTCCGTCCGGCCTCCGCCTCGAGGCTGGCGGCGATCCCGTGCGAGGCGGGCGCACGGGGAGCGATCTCGCGGGCCGCCGCGGCCTCCACGATCGCCTCTTCGAGCCGCCCGAGGCGCCGCAACAACAGGGCCCGTTCGCGCCGCCACCACGCGTCGGCGGGCTCGGCGTCGATGTGGCGGCGCGTCAACGTCTCGGCCCGCTCGGGATCCTGCTCGCGGACCCACGAGAGGAGGTGCGTGGCGAGGCCGTCGTGGTGCGGATAGCGCGCGCAGACCTCCTCGAGGTAGGCGACGGCGCCCGCGGGGCCCTCGCGGGACCCCAGGTGCCAGGCGACCTCGCGATGGGCGTCGAGCGCGAGCGGCTCGCGTTCGAGGACCTGCCGCCAGGCGGCCTCCGCGCCCACGAGGTCGCCGTCGCGCTCGAGCAGGGACGCCTCGGTGCGTCGCCACTCGCCCGGGCGCGTGGTCGCGCGGGCGGCTTCGAGGTGCTCGCGGGCCGCCGCGCGGTCGCCTCGCCGGGCGTGCGCCGTGGCGAGGTGGAGGCGGAGGCTGCCGTCGTCGGGACGCCTCGCGACGGCCTCCCGGAGCACGGA
>DATLLK010000254.1:0-2108 GCA_035537895.1 Planctomycetota bacterium | reverse complement strand
GTACGACGTGACGCACGAGGGCTCGTTGACGGACCGCAACCCGAGCGACGACTGAATGAGCGCCGCGGCCGACAACCTCCTCGTCGCGACGAAGGTGCGCAAGGAGTTCGGCGGGCTCGTCGCGTCGAACGACATCGACTTCACGATCCCGCGCGGCGCGATCGTGTCCCTGATCGGGCCCAACGGCGCGGGGAAGACGACCTTCTTCAACCAGATCACGGGCGTGTACCACCCGACATCGGGATCGATCGTCTTCGACGGGACCGAGGTCGCCGGGCTGCCGCCGCACCGTGTGGTCGAGCTCGGCGTGGGGCGGACGTTCCAGAACATCCGCCTCTTCCAGCAGATGACCGCGGTCGAGAACGTGCTCGTCGGCATGCACTCCCGTCTCAAGGGCGGGATCTTCGGCGCCATCATCCGCACTCCGCGGGTGCGCCGAGAGGAGGCCGACGCGGACGAGCGGGCGCGCGAGCTACTTCGCTACTGCGGGCTCCCTCGGCGCCACGACCAGCAGGCCAGCGCCCTGCCGTACGGCGACCAGCGCCGGCTCGAGGTCGCGCGGGCACTCGCAACCGACCCGAAGCTCCTGCTGCTCGACGAGCCGACCGCCGGGATGAACCCGCAGGAGACCGCCGAGTTCACCGCGTTCGTCCGGCGCGTCCGCGACGAGCGCAGCCTCACCGTCCTCCTCATCGAGCACGACATGAAGGTCGTGATGGGCGTGTCCGAGCGGATCACCGTGCTCGAGTACGGTGAGAAGATCGCCGAGGGGTCACCCACCGAGGTGCAGTCCGACCCGCGCGTGATCGAGGCATACCTCGGCAAGGGGGCGGTCGCATGAGCGCCGCCGCCGCGCCCGCCGCGAGCGGGAACATCCTCGAGCTCGCCGACGTCCACGTCTACTACGGCGCGATCCACGCGCTCAAGGGCGTGTCGTTGAACGTCCGCGAGGGCGAGATCGTGACGCTGATCGGCGCAAACGGCGCCGGGAAGTCGACGACCCTCCGCGCGATCAACGGGCTCAACCGGCCGCGAGAGGGCGCGATCCGCTTCCAGGGCGACGACATCACGACCGCGACGCCGCACACGATCGTCAAGCGCGGGATCGCGCAGAGCCCGGAGGGCCGCCGCCTCTTCCCCCGGATGTCGGTCACGGAGAACCTCGAGATGGGCGCATTCCAGCGCACGGATCGGGAGAACTTCAAGGAGGACATGGACCGCGTCTTCGAGCTCTTCCCGCGCCTCTTCGAACGGCGGATGCAGAAGGCGGGGACGATGTCGGGCGGCGAGCAGCAGATGTGCGCGATCGGGCGCGCGCTGATGGCGCGCCCACGGCTCCTGCTCCTCGACGAGCCGTCGATGGGGCTCGCCCCGATCTTCGTCGAGAAGATCTTCGAGATCGTCATGGAGATCAACAGTCAGGGCACCCCGGTGCTGCTCGTCGAGCAGAACGCGCTGATGGCGCTCGACGCGGCGAAGCGCGGCTACGTGATGGAGACCGGGCGGATCACCCTCGAAGGCCCCGCCTCCGAGCTGAAGAACAACGAGGCCGTGCAGAAGGCCTACCTCGGCCTCGACTAGCCCGTCTCGCCCGCCACGACCATCGCCGGGTACGGCGGCCCGAGCAGCACGCCGGTCGTCCCGCTCTCGCCGGCCAGGCCGCGCGCCATGTCGAGCGCGGTCGGGACGTTGTGCGAGGGCACGAGCCCGAGCGCGCGCGCGGCCCCGGCGTCGCGGCAGCCAGCGACGATCACGCGCCCCGCCCGCCCGAGCATCTCGGTGCACGACTCCCAGTCGGCGAAGGGGAGGCGCGGGTGCGGCGCATCCCCCCGCCGGTAGGCAGCCAGCGCGCGGCGGTCGCGCGCCGCGACTCCCTCGGCCGCCCGAAGCCGGCGCCCGCCCTCGTCGCGGAGCGCGGTCACGAGCGCGCGTGACGCGGCCTGCGACCCGTGCCCGGTCACCCGCGAGAAGGGATGGAGCAGGACGATCGTGCCGCCCGCGACGAGCGGTGGGCCGTCGCGCCAGAGGCGCAGGGCGTGCCCGAGCCCGAGCGCGGTCGCGGAGAGGGGGTCGAGCGGCGCACGCGGCAGCTGCGTCCCCTCCCAGGG
>DATLLK010000253.1:0-5655 GCA_035537895.1 Planctomycetota bacterium | reverse complement strand
GGTGTGGGCGCCGGCGCCTGCGCCGGCGCCCACACCCGAGCCCGCACCTACGCCGGCTCCGGCGCCCGCTCCGGCTCCGGCTCCCGCCCCGCCCCCCGCGACACCGCGCCAATCGAACCTCGTCGCCGCGGCGGTCGAGGCGTCGCCGGCGGCGGTCGAGGCGGGAGGCGCGACGAAGATCGCCGTCGTCGTCCGGAACACGGGCGACGCGCCGGCGCCGAAGAGTCGGGTCGCGATCTCGCTCGTCCGCACGCGCGGCGACGCGCTGGAGTTGGGCGCGATCGACGTCCCGGCGATCGGCGCCGGGGACCGCGCGCGCGTCGAGGCGACGATGCGCCTGCCCGCCGACGCGCCGCCGATGCGCTGGGGACTCGTCGCCCGCGCCGACGCGGACGGTGTGGTCCCCGAGCGCGACGAGAACGACAACGCGCTGGTCGTGCCGAGCGGCCTCGCGACGACGGAGGCGGCCGCGGCCGGCGTGAACCTCGCCGTGCGCGAGGCCACCGCGGCCGGCGTGGCCGAGGTCGAGCCCGCGGCGCAGGTTTCCGTGCACGCGCGGATCGCGAACCTGGGTCGCGACCCGGCGCCGGCCTTCGAGGTCGCGCTCGTGCTCGCGACGCGCGAGCGTCCCGAGCGCTCGCGCCGCGGATGGAAGGGCGTCGTGACCGAGCTCTCGCGCGTCACGGTCCCCGCGGGGTTGCGCGGTGGACGCGACGTGGTGCGCGATCTCGAGGGCGCGATCCCGCCGGGCCTCGCCGCGGGTCCCTACTTCCTCGTCGTCATCGTGGACCCCGCGGCCGCGACGCCCGACACGAACCGCGAGGACGATCTCCACGCGGTCCCGCTGAAGCTCGCCGCACGCGCGATCCTGCGCGCCGTCGACGGGCGCCTCGCGCTCGAGCGCGACCGCGTCCCGCTCGGCGAGACGGTCCTCGCCTCGACGACCCTCCGCAACGACGGGAACGTCGCGACCGAGCCGGCGTCGCTGCTCCTCGCGGTCGCGCCCGCCGGACCCAGGCGCCGGCCGCAGCTCGAGATGACCGTCGCCACGATCCCGATCGACCGCGTGCCGCCCGGCGCCGTCCGCGAGCTGTCGCTCGGCGGCGTGCTGCCGGCCCGCGTCCGCGAGGGACGCCACCGCCTCGCGCTGCGGCTCGTCGTCCCGGGCGAGGACCCCCGCGACCTCGCGGAGGGATGGATCGACGTGGGCCCGAAGCCTGCCGGGCTCGACCTCGAGGTCCTCGGGGCGATCGCGATCCCGGCCCGCGCCCGAGCCGGCGAGGGCGTGCGGCTCATGGCGCGCGTGCGCAACTCGGGGGGGTCGCCCTCGCCCGCCGCGAAGATCCGCGCCGTCCTCTCCGAGGGGCCGATCGGGCGCTCGCTCGGGGAGGCCGAGGTGCCGGCGCTCGCGCCGCGCGCGGAGGTGGACGTCCCGATCCGCGCGCGCCTGCCCCGCACGCTGCGCGAGGGACCGATCGCGCTGGTCGCGCGGATCGACCCCGAGCAGCGCATCGCGCAGACGGACCGCGGCAACGACGAGGCGTACGCCCGCGTCGACGTCGCGGGGCGCTACGACCGCGACATCCGTCTCGCGTTCGACCCGCCTCGCGTCGATGCGACGGGCCGCCTGGCGCAGGGCTCCGCCCTCGACGTGCGGACGCAGATCCGCGACGAGAGCGGCGCGCGCGTCGAGGCGTCCGAGATCGAGGCGCTCCTCGTCTCCCCCGACGGGACGGCGCGCTCGCTGGGCCGACGCCCGGTCGCGGGCGGGTCGGACAGCGGCGGCGCCCTCGACTGGGCCGAGCGGTTCCAGATCCCGGCCGACCTCGCGCCGGGCACCTACGTGCTGAAGCTGCTGCTCGACCCGGACCTGCGCCTTCCCTGGGGCGACGCCGCGGCCGAGGCGCCCGTGACGCAGATCCCGATCGACGTCGGCGGCGCGCCCCCGCTCTCGTGCGACCTCGTCGCGGCAGGTCTGGACTCCCGCTGGGCGTCGAAGGACCGCCTCGCCGTCGAGGTGGTCGTGCGCCACGTGGGCCCCGATCCCTCGCCGGGCTTCGACGTCGCGCTCTACCTCGCCTCGGGCGACCCCGCCCGTCCCGCGCTCTGGTTGCCGCTCGACACGCAGGGCGCGGCCGCCGGCACGCCCGCACGGGGCGCGCAGGCCCGGATCCCCTTCGACGTCGTGGTCCCGGAGACCGTCGCCGCGGGCGACTACCGGCTCGTCGCGGTCGTGGACCCCGACGGGCGGGCCGATCTCGTGCGGCGGTCGGACAACCGGATCGAGCGCCCGTTGCGCGTGGGTCCGGCCGCGGGCACGCCGCCCGCCCCCGGGCCGACGCCGGTGCCCGTGCCGGGCCCGGCCACGGCGCCGACTGCCGCCGGTCCGTCCCCGCTCCCGATCCCCGTCGCGGCGCTCGTTCCCGGTCAGGCGCTCGGCCGCGACCGCGGCGAGCCGATCACCGTGCTGCTCTCCTACCCCGTGGACTGGAAGGGTGCGGCGATCGTCGAAGTCGCGATCGAGTCGGGCGGCGCGTCGTGGCCGCTCGCCGAGCTCGACGTGCCGGCGGGCGTCGGCGGCGCGGCGGGGGCGGCGAAGGGCCGCGTCCGCCTGCCGTCGGCGGTCCCCCTGGGGCCGGCGACGCTCGTCGTGACGTCGCGGGAGGAAGGCGGCGCGGGCCGCGCCCCTCTCCGGGTGGCGGTCACGGTGCGCTAGGTCGGCGGCCCTTCCGGGTCCACCGCGCGCGGCTCGAGGTCTCTGGAAAAAGAATCGGGCGCCCGACCTTCACAGGTGGGGCGCCCGGGCAGATCCACAGGGGAACGTTCCAGAGGGAGGGTTGGGCAGGAGGTTAGGTCCGCTCACCCTGTTTGGTTTCGTCTGCTCACACGTTGGACGCCCTGTGAGGCCCACAAGTTCCGTCCTCTTCACAACTTCGTAAGTAGTTGTAAATACTTCGGTTGCAACTCCTGTAGGGGCCGTCTGACAAGAAACCTACCGTCCGGTCGGTCTACGGGGAGCTCAGCGAGAGGGATTCCGTTCGTCCCGTGGGCTCCCCCCCACCGCCTGCGGCCCGCGCTCGGCGCCCGAGAACGTTACAGCGCGCGGCGGTAGTCGCGGACGTCGAGCTTCCACACCCGGACCCCGCAGTACCGATCGCCCTCGGGGCAGATCGGCGACTCCTCGGCCATCGCCCGGAGCGAGCAGGGCGGGAGGAGGAAGCGCCCGATGCGGCGGTTCACTTCGGCGATCTGCAGCGCCTCGTCGCGACTGGCGCGCCAGATCTCCTCCTGGGCGTTGTAGCAGAGGCGCATCTTCAGCTTGTGGTGCAGGTGGAGGAGGTCGGCGCTCTCGGTGAACCGGAGGTTCACCGCGTTGGGCAGCAGGTAGGCGCGGTCCTCGTCGGACACGCCCAGCGCGCGCAGACGGTCGATCGCCTCCCACGTCCGCGCCATGCTCGCGTCGTAGGCCTGCCGCACCTGGTCGTCCACGTAGACGACTTCGGGCGTCACGTAGTCGGGCGCGTCGGAGAGGTAGGCCGGGAGGCAGGGCCGGGACGCGGGCGTCATCCGGTGGCGCTGATCCTGGCTGTCGGCCGTGTGGGAGAGGCGCTTGCGGAAGGTGTACGAGGCGTGCGACAGCGCGCGCGTCACCTTCGACAGCGTCGCGACGTTGAGGCTCTGCCCGAGGAGGCGGTTCGACGACGGGTCGAGCACGAGCGCGATCGCGGCGTCGTCGGGCAGCATCGACCGCGGCACCCCGAGCACCTCGCGCACGGCGGACGCGACGCACTCCTCGTTGCGGGGCTTCCAGTCGACGAGCCGGCTCGTCCGTCCCTCGAGCGCGGCGTCGAACTCCTTGGCGCACTCGTCGCGCAGGCGGCCCACCGAATGCCCCGCGGTCGCCGCCGCGTAGAACACGTGCTCGGGCGTCTCCTCGATCGGGAACGGGTCCTCGAGGATCGTCGCGAACAGCGGGTCGTGCGCGAGCAGCGCGTCCACCATCTTGCGGACGACCCAGCGCTGCTCGCGCGGGGCGTCGTACTGCTCGCAGAGGCGCCAGTACCGCATCAGCGTCAGCCCGGACACCGTGTGGTAGAGGTAGGCGTGGGTGGCGACGGGCAGGACGTAGCGCGCGATCTCCTGCGCGCGCTTCTGGATCGCGCCCTTCCACTTCTCGGCCCGCTGCCGGCGCGCGGGGAAGATGCCGAAGTACGCGCGGTCGACGACGGGCGTCAGCAGCTCGATCAGGTCGCGGTAGTCCGCCATCTGCCGCTGCGCGCACGCCTCGTAGACGGCGAGCGCCTCGCCCTCGAGCGCGGGCACGGCGTAGTTGCCGCCCTTCACCTCCACGTAGCGCTGGCTCACCTGCTCGGAGTTGTAGAAGGGGTGCGCGTGGAGGAAGGTCCAGAGGAACTGCCGCGAGACGCCGTCGAGGGCGAACTGGAAGTGCGCGTGCTGGAGCGTCGTGTGGTGGCCGGCCTTGTAGATCGACTTGGCGATCCGGTCGCGCTGGGCGGCCTTCGCCTCGCGCTTGTCGGCCGGCAGGTCGGGGGCGCCCGAGACCTCCTCCGTCGTCACGATCCCCCGGCCCGAGTAGCAGGTCCTCGCGGTCGCGACCGCGTTCTCGTACGGCCTCGGGAACGCCGCCACGAGGCGGACATCGGGTTCCCGGGACCGGAGAGGGGTTGCTGCGAGCATGACCACGGGGGGCTCCCTGCGGAGGAGCCCGTATATCCGACCGAGGGGACGGCCGGCCGACCTCGGTCCGCCGCGGGTCCCCCTGTCGCGGACGCCGACTACCTTACGCGCATGGCCATCGTCGATCCGGCCGTCGAGCGCTTCCTCTACGACCATGTCCCGGCGCGGCACGCCATTTTCCACGAGATGGAGGCGTACGCCCGCGAGCGCCGCTTCCCCATCGTCGGTCCCGCCGTCGGCGCCCTGCTCGAGGTCCTCGCGCGCGCGGCCCGCGCCGTCACGGTGTTCGAGCTGGGGTCGGGCTTCGGCTACTCGGCGGCCTGGTGGCTTCGCGCCCTCCCGGCCAAGGGCGAGGGCGTCCTGACCGACCTCGATCCCTCCAATGTCGCGCGGGGGACCGCCTGGCTCGAGGGCCTCGGCCACGAAGGACGCTTCCGCTGGGAGGAGGGCGAGGCGCTCGCGGCGCTCGCGCGCCACCGGGGCCCGTTCGACGTCGTGTACTGTGACGTGGACAAGGAGGCCTACCCCGAGGTCGTGGACCTCGCAGTGGACCGGCTCCGACCGGGCGGGCTCCTCGTCACGGACAACACGCTGTGGTCGGGATCGGTCGCAGATCCGACGCAGAACGACCCCGAGACGACCGCGATCCGCGCCTACGACGCGCGCGTCACCTCGCACCCCCGCCTCGTGACGACGATCCTGCCGCTGCGCGACGGCGTGGGCGTGAGCGTGCGCCTTCCGTGACCGTGGAGGCAGAACGCCCGTAATCGCGCTCCCACGCGGCATTTGCGAAGGAGGAGCCTGTGCCGCCCGATCGCGCCGGACGGACTCGCTCGAATCGTGCCGCCAGGCGCGGTTTTCGCGGTGTCGAGGCCCGCGCGCGGACGCGCGAACGCCGCGTGACGGCGCCGTGGCGCGCGAAATCGGGCGAAATCATTCTTCGGCCCGTCCCCCCCC
>DATLLK010000252.1:0-4053 GCA_035537895.1 Planctomycetota bacterium | reverse complement strand
GCTCGCGCTCGGCGCGGCCGTCGTCCTCTGGGTCTCGGGCTTCGACGTCATCTACGCGTGCCAGGACGTCGAGGCCGACCGCAAGGAGGGCCTGCACTCGATCCCGGCCGCGCTCGGCGTCCCGCGGGCGCTCCGCGTGGCCGCCGTGTGCCACGTGCTCTGCATCCTGGCGTTCGTCGCCCTGGCGCCCGTCGCGGGACTGGGCCTGCCCTACCTCGCCGCGGTCGCCCTGGCCGCCGGCCTGCTTCTCTACGAGCACCGGATCGTCTCGCCCGACGACCTGACGCGGGTCAACGTCGCGTTCTTCAACGTGAACGGGATCGTCGCGCTCCTGATCGGCGCGGCCGGCATCGCCGACGCCCTCTGGCGGTAGTCCGCGAGCGCGTCGCAAGGGCGGACTATCCTCGGGTCGTGGTCGCCCCCTCCAGCGCCGTCCCCGGCACCGACGCCCCGCGACGTCTCGAGAAGATCGAGAGCGTGCCCTCCGTCGTCGTGTTCGCGGGCGAGGAGGCCTTCCTCGCCGAGGAGGGGGTCGTCGCCGTGTCGCGGGCCCTGTTCCCCTCCGGCGAGCCCGCCGGCGCCGTCGTGACGCTCGACGCGTCGGTCCCCGCCGACGCGGAGCGGATCCCGAGCGTCGTCGAGGAGCTGGCGACGGCGTCGCTCTTCGGCGAGGGGAAGCTCGTCGTCGTCCGCCGCGCCGAGGCGATCGGCGGAGCGGCCGCGGCCGCGGAGTCCGACGGCACCGACGACGGGGAGGAGGCGCCGGGCGAGTCGGAGGCGGCCGACGAGGCGGCGCCCGCGCGCGCGAAGGGCGGCGGCCGGCGCGTGAACCCGATCACCGCGCTCGTGAAGCAGGCGTGCGCCGCGTCGGTCCCCGGCGCCGTCCTGGTCCTCGTGACGCGCAAGCCCGCGCGCGGCAAGGGGAGCGTGTCCACGGAGGCGCTGGTCAAGGCGGGCGCGCTCGTCTTCGACGCGCGACCCCTGTACGACGCGCCGCCGCCGTGGTCGAGGGGCGGCTCGCCCTTCGACACGGAGGCCGCTCAGTGGACGAGCCGCCGCGCGAAGGCGCGCCACGGCAAGGCGATGGACCTGCGCGCGGCGCAGGCGCTCGTCAACCGCCTCGGCTCCGACCTGGCGCTCCTCGCGCGGTCCCTGGAGACGCTCGCGTCCTACGTCGGCGACCGGCCGTCGATCACCGAGGAGGACGTCGCGGCGACGGTCGGGACGTCGCGCGAGGATCCGTCCTGGGTGCTCGCCGACGCCGTGCTCGAGCGCGACCTCGCGCGGAGCCTCGCGCTGGTCGCCGCGGCCTTCGACCGCGGGATCACCGACTTCGGGGGGCGCGTGGCCGTGCGGCCCGAGTCGGTCTTCCCGATGCTCTCGAGCGCGATCCACGCCGCGTGGCGCCGGGCCATGCTCGTGGCGGAGGCGGCGGCGCGCGGGGAGAACCCCTCCTCCCTCCCGACCCTGGCCGGCCTCCCCTCGTTCGTCGTCGAGCGCCTCCTCCGGCAGGCGGGTCGCCGCGACCCCGACGACCTGCTCGCCCGCCACGCCGCCTTCGTCGAGGCCGAGGCCGGCGTGCGCGGCGGGGGCGTCCCGCCCCGCCTCGCGCTCGAACGCCTCGTCCTGACCCTTGCCTCCTAGCGCGGCGCGCTGGCTGGGGGCGCTCGGGCCCCTTCCTCCTCCTCGCGTACAGGAAGTACGCGTCGTCGTCCTCATGGGTCCTCCGCACCCCATCCAGCGTGCCGCGGGAGATTCTCTCGCGCAGAGACGTCCGCCGCGGCTGGTGAGGCGCCGGTCGGCTCGGCCTGCCGCAGGAAATCAGAAACGACGAACCAGGGACCATCGGGGCGCGCGGACGCCCGGTCCCGGCCCTGGCGGGGGAGGGTCCCCCGGGCGGACTAGGCTCTCCCCCCGCCCATGGGCCGCATCCGGACGCTCCCCGCGCACGTCGTGAACCAGATCGCCGCCGGCGAGGTCGTGGACCGGCCCGCGTCGGTCGTGAAGGAACTGCTCGAGAACGCGATCGACGCAGGCGCCCGCCGGATCGAGGTGCGGCTCGCCCGCGGGGGGACCTCGCGCATCGAGGTCGCCGACGACGGCGCCGGGATGGACGAGGAGGACCTCGCGGCCGCGTTCCTTCCCCACGCGACGAGCAAGCTGCGCGACGTCGCCGACCTCGAGCACATCGCGAGCCTGGGCTTTCGGGGCGAGGCGCTGGCGAGCATCGGCAGCGTGTCGCGCGCCGCGATCACGTCACGGCTGCCCGACCGGCCGACCGGCTCGGTCGTCGAGGACCGCGAGGGCACCGTCACGCCCGTGCGCCCGGCCGCGGCCGCGCCCGGGACCGTCGTCGTCGTGGAGGGGCTGTTCGCCGGTGTTCCGGCCCGTCGGAAGTTCCTGCGCAGCCCGGGCACGGAGCTGGGCCACGTCACGGAGACCGTCGAGCGCTTCGCGGTGGCGCATCCGGAGGTCGCGTTCCTCCTCGAGCACGAGGGACGCTCGATCCTCTCGGCCCCCGCGGGCGAGGAACGCCGCTCGCGGATCGCGCGCGTCCACGGCGACGACACGGCGCGGACCCTGCTCCACGTGGACGCGCGCGACGACGCGGGGCTGTCGGTCGAGGCCTGGATCTCGCCTCCGGGCGTCTCGCGCGGCGACGCGCGCCTCCAGCAGGTCTACCTCAACGGCCGCTACATCCGCGACCGCACGGTCCAGCACGCGATGCGCGAGGCGTACCGCGACCTCGTCCCGCCGGGCGACCGCCAGCCCATCGCGTTCCTCTTCCTCTCGTGCGACCCGGCGCGCGTCGACGTCAACGTCCACCCCACGAAGGCGGAGGTGCGGTGGCGCGACGCCTCGTTCGTGCACGAGCGGGTGCGTCGGTCCCTGCGGGGGGTCCTCGAGGCGTCACGCCCCGGCGTCGTCGTGCCGATCGGCGGAAAGCCCGGGCTGCGGCCCTCGACCGCGGCCGCCGCGGAGTGGGCGTTCTCGCATCCTCCCGGCGTGGGGTCCCACGCGCACGGCGCCGCGCCGTGCGTGCACGACCCCGCCCCGTGGGAGGTGGCGGAGACGAGCGTCGCGACGGCGTCCCGCCCGACGGGGCACGAGGCGGAGGGCGCTCGGCACGCGGCCGAGGGCGTCGGGCCCGACGGCGGAGCGCCTCCGCGCGAGCGGCTGCGCCCGCTCGGGCAGGCGCTCGGGACCTACCTCGTATTCGAGGCCGAAGACGGCGTCGTGCTGATCGACCAGCACGCGCTCCACGAGCGCGTGCTCTTCGACCGCATCTCGGCCCGCCTGCGCGACGGCTCGCTCGAGGTCCAGCACCTGCTCGTGCCCACCGTGGTGTCGCTCGGCGCGGAGGAGGTCGCGCGGCTCGAGGAGGAGCGCGACCTCCTCGAGAGCCTCGGCTGGCTCGTCGAGGCCTTCGGCGGGAGCGACGTCGCCGTGCGCGCGGTCCCCGCGGTGCTGCGGCGCCCCGACCCCGAGGCCGTGCTGCGCGACGTGCTCGCGGTCCTCTACGCCGGCCGTCGCGACGGGCTCGATCGCGCGGCTCTGCTCTCCTCCGTCGTCGACCGCATGGCCTGCCGCGCCGCCGTGATGGCCGGGGACGCGCTCCATCCCGAGGAAGTCCTCGAGCTCCTCGCTCAGGCCGAATCCCTCAACCACTCGCACTCCTGCCCCCACGGGAGACCTACGCGCCTCGTCCTCTCCCGCACCGACCTCGAGCGGTGGTTCCACCGCTAACAGATCGAGCGGCTTCGACTCATGCAGGCTCGCGTGCGACTCCCCTGATCGAGTCCGGTGGGGGCGTGCCTGGGCCCAGGCGCGACTCACCTGGTCACGTCTGGATGGGGACGCGCGCTTGGGCCGGGTGCGACTCGCCTGGTCGCGTCTGGTGGGGGCAGGGCTGGGCCGGGTGCGACTCGCCTGGTCGGTCGGGCCCGATTTCGTGGATCCGCGCAAGATCGGATCACGCACGCCTGCTCGAAGGGTGCGATCGGGCGGGCGCGAGGAGCGCTGGGTCCAGACCCCGACCCGCCGACGAGCGCC
>DATLLK010000251.1:0-3920 GCA_035537895.1 Planctomycetota bacterium | reverse complement strand
GATCGGGAACAGCTGATCAGCACCGCGGGGGGAACGACGGCGCCCGACGGGCGGTTCGCCCTCGCCGGTCTGCGTCGGGACCTGCCGCACACGCTCGTCGTGATGGCCGCGGGCCACGGTCGGACGCTGGTCGACTTCGATCCACACATGGGCGGGCCCGGCCGGATCGATCTCGGCAACATCGCCCTCCCCGTCGGTCGCACGCTCTCGGGCCGGATCCTCCGGCACGACGGCGCGCCGGTCCCCGACGCACAGATCGTGTTGAAGGGAGCCAATGCGGACCGCGGCCGTCTGCGGGAGGGAGGGAAGGCCATCGAAGACTCGTGGTACGGCAGCACGGAGGAGGCGACGGCCGCCGCGGACGGTCGATTCGCCTTCACCGACCTCGCGCCCGGCACGTACGGGATCGAGGCCTGGACGCCGGGCATGACCTCGCGGCACGTGACGGTGAAGATCACGGCCGACGCGGACCCCGCACCCATCGAGATCCGCTTCGTCCCGGGGCGCACGATCCGCATCACGGTCGTGGACGACGAGGACAAGCCGGTGCCGTCGGCGTACATCTTCGCCTCGGAGGGAAGCGGGCCGTTCAACCAGGTGACGCGCCTCGACGCGCAGGGGACGACCACGCTGCTCGTGACGGACTCCCTGACCTCGATTGTCGTCGAGCCGCCGGGCGAGCGCAGCGACGACGCGCGCCGCTTCCTCCCCTTGAGCCCGGAGTTCCCGGTGACGCCCGAGACAACCGAGGTCCGGTGCGTGCTGAAGCGGGGCGTGGCGCTCGCGGGTCGCGTCGTGGGCCCCGACGGCGCGGGGATCGCCCTCGCGGGCGTCGAGGTGTGGAGTCGCGGCGCCCAGATGACCTCGCTGATCACCGACGACGAGGGCCGATTCGAGGCGACCGTCCCCCCGCACGACGGGCCCTACGCGATACGGCTGGACGGCTCCGCAGGGGGATGGCAGGCCCTGCGCGACGCGGGGCTCACGGGGTCCGTCGACGACGTCCCCGCGGGAGCGACCGGCGTCGTCGTGAAGGCGCGACCGGTCGCACGCGACCGCGCGCAGGTCGTCCGAGTCCGCGACCCCGACCGTCGTCCGGTCGAAGGGGCGACGGTCCGCGCGCTCTGGGCGCGGGAGGCGGGAACGGCGACGGCCACGACGGACGCGGCAGGGGTCGCAGTGCTCGCGGGAGTCCCCGAGCTTCTCTGCGCGTGGAGCGCCGAGCCCGGATCGGGCGAAGGGGACCTGCTCCCGACCCACGGGACGCGCACGCTCCCTTCGGACGTCCCCGTGGAGATCGCGTTGCGTCGTGGCGTCCGGGTGCGCGGGCGCGTCGTCCTGCCCGCGGACGCGGCGGGACAGACCGTCCAGGTCGATCTCATGCAGGTCTCGAGCGGACGGCGCCTGACCGTGGATCCGGCCCACCCCGCCTTCTCGGCCCTGATCGATCCCGAAGACGGCGAGGGCGGCACCGTGACCGCGCGCATCGGTCCCGAGGACGCGCCGACCCACGTGGTGCGCGTCGAGATCGCGCGCTTCGGCCCGGAGGAGATCGTCCTCTCGCCCCAGCCGGTCAAGTGAGCGTCGGGCGGCTACCGATCGCCCGGTTCGCCGGGCGGGAGCGCGTTGGTCACCAGCACGTAGCGCGTCCCCCCCACCGCCCGTCGCCAGACCACGCGCGCCCGGGAGAGCGCCGCCCGATGGGCCGGGGTCGCACGATCGATCTCCTCCCACCAGTGCTTCGCCTTCGACAGCAGCAGCAGGGGCGGGGCGTCGTGCGCGAGCATCTCGACCGCCGCCGGCACGTGGCGGTTGCCCAATTGGAGGAGGCGGTCGCGGCGGAAGGCCCAGAGGACCGACGCGTCGGCGAATCCGGCGGAGGCGAGCGGGGCGCCCGGCGCGACGCGCTCGCCTTCCGCCACCGCGCCCGCGAACGACTTCCAGGGGTCGAATGCGGGAAGGACGCCGAGGAAGGCGACGAGACCCGCCGCGGCGGTCGTCACGGCGGCGGCGCGGACGGCCCCGACCGGGCGCCTGCGGAGGAGCCATGCGGAGCCCGCGCCCGCGGCGCACAGCGCGCCGACGGCACCCAGCGCGAACGGGACGGCTCCCTGCGCCAGCGTCGCGAGGAGGTCGCGGTCCAGGTTCCCGCGGGGCAGCGCGTCGGCGCGCACGAGGATGGGCGTCGCGAACGCGCCGAGAGCGACGGCGAGGAGCACGACGGCGACGACGCGGACGGCGTGGCTGGAGGCCCGGGACTCGGCGACGCGATGGACCATCCACGCGGCGAGCATCGCGGCACACGGGAGGAGCGGGAGGAGGTACATCTCCCGTTTGCTCGCCGGGATCGACAGCAGGACGAGCGGGACGAGGAGGCCCCCCAGGGCGGCGCCGAGCCCGAAGCGGTCGGCGACGTCGACCCGCCGAGGACGCAGCGCGCGAGGGACCGCGGCCGCCCAGACCGGCGTCCAGGGGAGGCCGAAGGCCAGGAGCAGCGGGAGCAGGTACCACCACGGCGCCTCGTGGGGTTCGCTCTCGCCCGATACGCGGCTCGTCAATTGCCCGAGGAGCCGCTCGCGGAACGTGGACGTGCTGTTGTAGGCGATCTCGTCGCCCGCCGCCGCGAGGGCCGGCAGGAGCCAGGCGGCGACGACGCCCGCGGCCACGAGGAGCGACAGCAGCCAGCGCGGGTCGAGGAGGCGCTTCCAGCGCCCCGCGGCCCAGCAGCCGCCGACCAGGGCGCCCGCGGGCAGGTAGAGGGCGTGCGGGCCCTTGGCGAGTAGGCCGAGTCCCAGCGCGAGGCCGGCGAGCAACGCCGCCGGAATGGAACCACGGGCGACGACGACGGTCCCGGCCTCGAGCGCCACGAGGGAGCACGCGATCATTGGCAGGTCGAGCGCGGCCCGCGACGCGTTCCAGAGCATCAGGCCGGTCGTGGCGAAGAGGAGCGCCGCCGTCGCGGCGAGGTCGGCGTCCCCCCACCAGCGCCGCGCGAGACGGTACGTCAGGAGGATGGCGAGCGAGGCGAGGAGCGCGCACGGCAGGCGCGCCGCGAAGGGCGTCATGCCGAGCACCGCGCCGGACGCGGCCATCGTCCAGTGCACGAGCGGCGCCTTCTCGGCGTAGACGGCGCCGTTGATCCGCGGGACGAGCCAGTCGCCGGTCTCGAGCATCGTGCGGGCGATCAGGCCGCTGCGGGGCTCGTCGGGGGCCCACAGGTCACGTGGCGCCGCGGCGGCGAGCAACGGGAGCGCGAGGGCGAGCGCGAGGAGGACCCGGCGACGCGGGGCGGCGGCGTCGAGAGGGAGGGTGGCCGCGCGCATGGACGCGGCAGGATACCGGGCGGAGCGTGCGGCGGTCCCGCCGTCGCCGTAGGGTGGACCGCGTGACGCATTCGCCGCCGCCCCCGCTGCGCACGGACGCGCCCGACGCGACCCGCGGATCGGTCCTCGTGACGTTCGCGGTCCTTGCGCTGGCCCTGCTGTGGGCCGCCGAGGCGGGGCTGGCGACCTCGACGGAGACCCGGTACGCGGAGATCGGGCGCGAGATGCGCGTCTCGGGCGACCTCGTGGTGCCGACGCTGAACGGGGCGCCGCACCTGGAGAAGCCGCCGTGGACGTACTGGGCGCTCGCGGCGGCCTACGTGGTGGCGGGCGCAAACGACCTCGCGGCGCGCATTCCCGGGTTGCTGGCAGGCGTGCTCACGTTGCTCGTGATCCGGGGCGTCGTCTACCGCCACGCCCCCGACGCCGCGCCGCGCGCCACGAACGCCGTCGTGGTGCTCGCAACGATGCCAGCCTTCGTCGCGCAGTCGTTCACCGTGAGCACGGACGCGTGGCTCGTGCTCGCCTCGACGGTCGCGGGCGCGGCGGTCCTCGAGGCCGTCCGCGCGGACGGCCGCCCCGCGCTCCGCTGGACGC
>DATLLK010000250.1:0-10834 GCA_035537895.1 Planctomycetota bacterium | reverse complement strand
GCATGGGGCCGTCGACGGGCCTCGCGGAGGAGAGCGACGGCGAGGACCGCCTCCACTTCGCCGACGGCGTGCGCCTCGCGCGCCGCGGCGAGGACCTCGCGGCCCTCTCCCGGGGACGGACGCGCATCGCCGACGCACTGCACGCGGCGGGCGACCTCCTCGGTACGCAGCGGGGGGTCGCGTGGCTCGTGACCGACGGCCGGGACACCGAGGGCGGGGCGCTCGACGCGGCGCGCGCGCTGGCGCTCGCGGGGCACCGGCTCGACGTCTCGGCGCCCGAGCCCGCCTCGGCCGACGTCGGGATCGAGTCCGTGCGCGTCGAGGCGGCCTCGCGCGGCGGCCCGAGCGAGTTCCGCGCCCGGATCGCCTCCGGCGTCACGGGCCTGCTCCGCGTCACGCTCCGGCGCGGCGACGCGCTCGTGGACTCGGTCGAGACGGCCGTCGCGCCGGGCGCCACGACGGAGGTCGTCCTGCGCGATCCGTCGCCCGTGCGCGAACCCGTGACGCACGAGGTCGCGTTGACCCCGCTCGATGGCACGCCGGACGACGACCCCGACGACGACCGCGTCCGCCTGGTGACGGGCGGGGGCGATCCCGTGCTGGTCCTGATCGACCCCGAGCCGTGGCCCGCGGTCGACGACGCGCCGCCGCGCCTCGTGTCGGTCGCGGGCCTGGGCCCCGAGGCGCTCGACGCCGCCGACCTCGCGGTCGTCTCGAACGTGCCGTGGCGGCGCCTGCTCGACGCGGGAGCGGAGCGCCTCGCGCGACAGGTCGCCTCGGGCGCCACCCTGCTCGTGCTCGGCGGCCCGCAGGCGTACGGGCCGGGCGGATGGCGGGGGACCGCGTTCGAGCGGCTGCTCCCGCTCCGCTCGCCGCCCCCCGAGCCCGGCGACACCTCGCTCGTCGTCGCGATCGACCACAGCGGCAGCACCGGCGAGGAGGGCCCCGGCGGCGCGCCGGCCGCCCTGCCGTCGCTCCTCCGGGCGCTGCGGCTCCTGCTCGACGTCCTCCCCTCCGACGTGCGGGTCACCGTGCTCGGGTTCACCGACGCGCCCGACGCGGCGCCCCTCGCGCCCATCTGGGTGCGCGGGGGCGACGCGGCGGGACGCGACGCGCTCGCGCGCAGCGCGCGGCGGATCCTGCCCGTCGGAGGGACGGACCTCGACCGGGCGCTCGACGCGGCGGCCGCCCTCCTCGCCGGCGCGCCCGAGTCCCGGCGCAAGCGGGTCCTCCTGATGACCGACGGCGATCCCGACCACGCGCTTGACGCCGCGTCGTTCGACCGCTCCCGCGCGGCGCTGCGCGCCCTCGGGGCCGAGGTCGCGGCCGTCGTGCGCGGCGACGCGCGTGCCGCCGCGGCCCTGCGCACCATCGCGACGCGACCCGAGGACGTGGTGCGCATCGACGCGGCGGGCGAGTTCCCCGAGGCGCTCCTCGCCGCCTTCCACCGCGCGCAGTCCCGCGACGAGGTCGTGGACGGTCCCTTCGAGGTCGTCGCGGCGGGGGAGGGGCCCGAGTCGAAGGCGCTCGGCGCGCTGCGCCCTTCCCGCCTGCACCGCCTCGAGGCCGTGCCCGGTGCCGAAGTGCTCGCGACGGCCGCGCGGCCGGGCGAGGCCGCCCTCCCCTTCGCCGCGTCCTTGCGGCTCGGCGCGGGCCGCGTCGTCGCGCTCGCCGGCGGGCCCGCGCACGAGGCGGCCGCGGACCGCGAGGCGCACCGTCGCGCGCTGCGCCCCTGGCTCGACCGCCTCGCGTCCGCGGTCGATCGGGGCATCGCGGGCGAGGCGGCCGACGGACGCCTGACCGCGCAGGGGCCCTCGGGGCTCGGCTCCCTCCATGCCGTCTCGCGCGACGGCTCGGTCTCGGCACGGCTCGTCGAGACGTCGCCCGGCCGCTACGAGGGCGCGCTGCCCGGCAACGCCCTGCCCGACGGCGACTGGTCGGTCCAGGGCGCCGGTCTCGCGCCGCGCCCGATCCGGATGCCGGCCCGCCCGCCGCTCGAGCATCGCGGCTGCGGCGTCGACGAGGCCGCCCTGCGCGCGCTGGCGGCGGCCGGCGGCGGCCGCCGGCTCGGGCCGGGCGAGCGGCCCGCGCCGCTCGAGGTCGCCGTCCAGCGCTCGCTCGCGCCGGTCCTCCTGCTGCTCGCGCTCGCGCTGTTCCTCGTCGAGCGCGCGCTCGCCGCCCGGGCGGCCCGGGCCTCCCAGACGGCGTGGCGCGGCGGTGACGTGACCACGCCATCCTCGAGGACGCCGTGACGCCTTCGTGCCGACTCCCCGTCGCCCTCGCGCTCGCCGTCGCCGCCGCGGCGTGCACGCCGACCGGACGCCCGCAGGACCCGGGCGCGCGGGTGCTCGCGGGCGAGGGCGATCGACCCTACGTCGCCGGTTCGCCGCGCCAGCGCGAGGCCATCGAGGCGCTCGTCGCGCGCCTCGGCACCGTCGAGGGCGACGCGTTCCTCGACCTCGCCCGCCGGCTCGCGGTCCACGGCGAGAGCGCGGTGCCGCCGCTGCTCACCGCGCTCGCCTCCACGAACCCGCTCGCGCGCGGGCAGTCGGTCTACGTGCTCGGCGCGATCCGGGACCGGCGCGCGATCCCCCCGATCGCCGACGTGGCCACGGGCGATCCCGTGCCGCGCGTTCGCTACGAAGCCGCCGCCGCGCTGCTCGACCTGCGCGATCCCCGCGGCCTCGAGATCCTCGTCGTCGGGCTCGAGGATCCCGACGCGCGCCTGCGCGGGAAGTGCGCCGAAGTGCTGCTCGAGGAAACCGGACGCAGCTTCGGCTTCGCGCCCGACGACGCCCCCGACGATCGCGCGGAGGCGGTACGCCGCTGGCGGGCGTGGCTCGAAGCGCGCGCCGAGGAGCTTCCGGGCCTGCCCGAGGCGCCCGCGGTCGGGCCCGACTGCCCGGAGACGCCGGCCGAACCGCGGGAACCGGACGGCGGGACCGCGCCCCCGGGCCGCTGATCACTCCGCCGCGGGGTCCTCGTCCTCCGCGTCCTCGGGGACGCGCGACAGGAGGTCGGGCCAGCGCCCGTCGCGGCGCAGGTTCACGAGGTCGGGGTCCTCGAGCAGCTGCTCGCGATCGAGGAAGCCCAGGTCCACGGCCCGGCCCAGCTCCTCGAACGCCTCGTCGCGGCGGTCGAGGAGCGCGAGGGAGCACGCGAGGTCGTAGCGCAGGTCCGAGCGGTCGGGCGCGGCCTCGACGAGGCGACGGTCCGCGACGAGGGCCTCCTCGAGGCGCCCGCAGGCCGTGTACGCGTACGCGAGGGCCCTCAGGGCGTCCAGGTCGTCGGGGTGGCACTCCGCATGCGCCTGCGCCACGGCCACGTCGAAAGCGAGGCCGATGCGGGCGAGGTCTTCCTTCGGGCGGCGCGCGCGGGGCATCGGAACGAAGTTGGCACGACCCCCGGGGCCGCGCAACGAACGCGCGAGGGCCCGCCGGGGGGCGGTAGCATCCGGGGATGGCGACGTTCGGTCCCGGCGCGCGCCGCACAGTCCTGCTGGCCGCGCTGCTCGCCGCGTGCGGGGCGCTCGCGGGCTGCGCGAGGGCCCCGCGAAAGCCCGCGTTCACCGCGCCCGTCGAGCCCGTCTTCCCCCCGCTCGAGGAGGGCGACCGCGCGCGACGCGAGGGCCGCATCGACGACGCGGTCGCGGCGTACGAGCGCGCGCTCACCCTGCGGCCGGCGTCGATCCCCGCGCACCTCCGCCTCGTCTCGACGTACGTCGCGACCGGCCGGCGAAGCGTCGCGCGCGAGCGCTACGCGGCGCGCGTGCGCTCGGGGGCCGCGAACGACGTCGACCGCGTGATGGCCGCCCGCCTCGCGACGGACGGGTCGGCGGACGCGCTGCGGTCCGTCTACGCCGACGCCGTGCGCGCCGCTCCGCAGGAAGCGTGGTGGCGGCTCGCGCTCGCCGAGGTGGACCTCGACACGGCGGACCGCTCGATCGTTGACCTTCGCGCGGCGCGCGAGGCGGGGGACCGTCCGGGGGCGGCGGAGGCGCTCGAGGAGGCGCAGCAGGCGCTCGCGCGCGCCCGCGTCGCCGTGGCCGAGGCGGCCGAGCGCGGACCTCTCCTCGCCGACGTGCACCTCTACCGCGGCCTGCTCCAGAGCCTCGAGGGCGACATGCGCTCGACCCCCGCCGAGCAGAGCGCGGCGTGGGCGGACGCCGCCGCCTCGTACGAGGCGGCGGTCGCGGCCTCTCCCGGTCTCGTCGACGCATGGGCCGGTCTCGCCGATTCCCGTCAGCGCGCGGGCCTGTCCGACGAGGCGCTCGCCGCCTGGCTCGAGGCCCTGCGGCTCGCCCCGAACGACGCCGACCTGCGGCGCGGCGCGGGGCTCACCCTGCACGCCCTCGATCGATGGGTCGACGCCGCGCGGATGTACCGCGACGCGGCCCTTCTCGACCCGCGCGACGCCACGTCCTTCCTGAACGTGGGCGACTGCCTCGCCGCGGCCGGGGACTTCGCCGGGGCGATCGAAGCCTACGGGCTCGCGCTCGCGCGCGATCCGGACGCGGTCGAGGCGCACGTGAAGCGGGGGGCCGCGCTCGAGCGCCTCGGGCGCGCGGCCGAGGCGCGGACGGAGTACGCGACCTACCTCGACCGCGGCGGTGCGCACGCGGCCGAGGCGCGCCGGCGCATCGAGCGCATCGTGGCGGCGGAGGGACGACGATGAGACGCGACGCGACGCCGACGGGGACGGGAATCGGGACGGGGACCGGATCGCGGTGGGCGGTCGCGACGCTCGACCACCTCGCCGCGCTCTCGGGCTGGTCGGCCGTGCCCGAGGGGGCGCCGGCGGGCGGCGGATGGCGCCGCCTCTACCTCGCCGACGGCGACGCGCCGACGCTCGCCGCGGTGGGGCCCGACTCGGGCGAGTGGGTCTCGCTCGGCATCGAGACGCCGGTCCCGCGCGGTCACGTCCACGCACGCGCCGCGGACCTCCTGCGCGCGCTCGCGCCCTACGAAGTCGCGGTCGACCTCGACGCGGGCGCCGACCGCCACGGGACCGACGCGGTCCTTCGGCTGGCGCTGCGACTCTTCACCGAAGGCCTCCACCCGCACGTCTTCCGCAACGCGGTGGCCAACCTCGTCGAGGCCGCGGCCGAGGCGCGTCGCATCCTCGTCTAGGGGGTGCCCGTGGCCCCTCGCGCCGCGGGGTCACCTCGGCCCGGCGGGCTCGGGCACGGCCGCGGCGCCCTGGTGGACGTCGTTCCCGAAGACCGCCCACGCCTTGACGACGAGCGCGCCCGACGTGTTCGCGGGCAGGGCCGCGGCCCAGGTCGCCTTCCCGCCGGACGCGCGGACGGTCCCGCGGGCGAGCGACTTGTCGTTGCTGCGGGCGTGCCGGCGGCGGGTGTTCTCCTCGGGCGAGAGCGTGTCGTCGGTCGTCCACGGCTGGATGCGGTCCCGCGTCGTCTCCACGGAAGCCCGGATCTCCATGCCGTCGGGGATCGGTCCCGTGACGGTCACCTCCACGCCCGCGGCCGTGCGGGCTGTCGACACGACGAGGTCCTCCTTGGGGAAGGGGAGCCGGAGCGCCGGGTCGCCGAGCAGGTTGTACATCTCGGCGCCCTCGAGCTTCAGACGGTCGAGGTCGGCCTTGGTCTGGCCCAGCATGAATCGCGCGCCCATCTCGATCGTGCGTCGGAACGCGTCCGGATCGGGCGGCGGGGCCGCCGCCGCCCGCACCGCGGCCTCGAGGATGTCCCCGATGCGGCGCCCCGGATCCCGGAACATCTCCATCGCGAGCTGGCGCCCGACGATCGAGTTCCACGCGGGGTGGCAGACGCGCGTGGCACCCCAGTAGGCGAGCGGGCCGTGCGGCCGGGCGAGCAGGCGCTCGCCCACGCCGACGAGGTCGGGGTAGTCGTAGATCGCCGTCGTGCACGCGACGACGAACATCGCGGGCGGCGTGCCGCGGATGTCGACCTTGGGCACCTGGTCCGCGTCGAGGATCGGGAAGCGCTGGCCCTCGACGCGGAGGTGGTCGAAGCCCAGGGCGAAGCCGTGGCCGACGTACGTGTAGAAGAGCGACCCCGCGTTCAAGTCCCCGAGGACCTTGTCGGCGAACTCCGCGGGGGGCCAGCCGAGCGGGCTCCCCACGCGCGCGAAGGTCACCTCCGTGTCGTAGGCGGGGGGGATCTGCGTCGCGACGACCTGCGCGAAGAGGTTCTCGATCAGGGCGTCGATCTGCGGGCCGAAGCGCCCCTCGCTCGTGATGAACCGGAGCGTGCGGCGCGTGACGTCGGCGGGCGGCGTGGTCTCGGCCGCGATCACGCGTGCGACGTAGGCGTCGAGCTCCTTCGCGTCGCGGAAGGGGAGTCGCCCCACGGCCGGCGCCGTGCCGCGGCTCGGGTGACCCACGAGCAGGCGGTCGCTCGCCGTCGCGCCGTTGTAGAGCGAGCGGCCGTACAGCGTCGGGATCGTCTCGATGCCCGGGCGCACGTCGCCGCGGTCGAGCGTCGCGTCCCCGCACAGGAGGACGTAGCGCAGCGCGCCGCCCGCGGCGACGTCCGCGAGGAAGGCGCGCAGCGCCTCGGGATCGACCGCGCCGAGCGAGCGGCGGTTCCACACGTCGGCGGCGGGCACGACGACGGTCGGGATCCCGTTGCGGGTCCGGTGCTCGGCGAGCCGACGCGCGCCCTCGAGCAGGTCCTTCGTCGCGAGCACCACCATGGCCGCGCCCTTCGTCGCCGCGACCGGGTCGGGCGCGTCGGCCTGCGGGGCGAACAGGTCCATCCCGTAGGGCGTCACCGACGACTCGAGGCCGTCCTCGAAGACCGCGCGATCCCGGGCGTCGCCCGGGCGCGGGACCACGAGCTCGACGGTGTCCACCCACACGGTGCCGACGCCCTCGCTCGTGTCGTTCGGGTCGCCCGAGGGCTGGGGCGGGGGCGACTCGTCGACCAGCTCGAGCTTCACGTCGTCGGTCGCCGGGGGCAGCGCGGAGAGGGGCACCTCGAACGAGAAGGTCGCGACACCCATGCCCGGCGGGACGCCGGCGACCCCGAGGTCCGCCCCGTTCCACGTCCCGCGCACGCGCACCTCGCCCATGTGGGTCCGCGCCATGCGCACGCTCACCGCGAGCGTCCCCTCGGGCGCCGGCGCGATGCCGCCGCTCACCTTGAACTCGATCGCCTGCTTGCCACCCCGCGGCACGGCCGCGAGGAACCACAGCGGGATGTCCGGGGCCGCGTAGTTCTCGGGGATCGCGTTGGCCAGCTCGCCGAAGACCCGGTCGACGTCGATCACGATGCGTGCGCGATTCGTCGTCCCTCCGGGCGCCAGGCGGACCGCGGGGCCGTCCGCGTCCGTCGACGGCCGGTCCGCGGGTCGCAGCTCGAGCCTCGTCCCCCGCGCGCCCCGGTCCATCAGGACCACGTCGGCCGGCAGGTCGGGACGCGCCGTCCCCTCGACCTCGCGCAGGCTGCCTCCGTGGTGGCGCAGAGCGAGCGGGCGTCCCTTCCACGCGGGCACGGCCGCGTCGATCCGCGCGCGGTCGAACCGCACGAGGGAAGGGCCGTGGACGACGGCCCTCAGGGAGTCGGTCGAGGCGGGCGGCTCGGCGGCCGCGACGCGGACCGCGAGGAGCGCGGCCACGAGAACGACGAGGGGTCGGCGCATGCTCCGAATGTAGCCCGACGGACGGCTACGATGCCCCCCCCGTGAGGCGAGGATCGGTCGTGTCGACGCTCGGACGCGCGCTGCAGCTGTTCGGCCTGATCCTCCTGCCCGCCGCCCTGGTCTACGGCACGACCTCCGACCGGCCCGATGCGCTGGGCGTCGAGCTCACGGGCCTCGCGGTGGGGGCCCTGGCGTTCTTCCTCGGGACGCGGCTGCTCGCGCGCCGCTGAGAGCACGTCGCCGAACGCGCGCGCTCCGCTCCCCGGGACGCCCCGTCACGGCCCTCGCGAGGAGCGTCACTTCGCGGGGACGGGCTCGCCGGCGGGACGGACCATCTTCTGGAGCGCCTCCGCCCGGGGGTAGAGCTGGATCGCCTCCTTGATGCAGACGGAGACGCACAGCTTGTCGCAGCCCTTGCAGGCGGCCGGGTCCACGCTCGCGACGTTGAAGAAGCCGTCGTCCACCTTCACGTAGGAGATCGCGTCGTACGGGCAGATGTCGATGCAGAAGTCGCACGCCGTGCAGCGCGCGGGCTCCACGACGGCGATGCGGTCCGCGTCGAGGCGCTTCTTGAAGCGCGTCGCGACGTTGCCCTCGTAGTCGAGGATCGCCTCGACCGGGCACACGTAGCCGCAGAGGCCGCAGTCGACGCAGATGTTCTCGTGAATCGTGTGCAGTTCGTTGCGCACGCCCGTGATGGCGTCGACCGGGCACGCCTTGACGCAGGCGGTGCAGCCGATGCAGGTCTCGATGATGTCGTAGGACATGGAACCTCGGGCGGGCCGTCGTCGCGGAGCGTACCGTAGGATACGGCCGTCCGGGGGCCGATCCACTCTCCGTCGACCGCCCCGTCCCGCGCGACAGGCCCAGGAGGAGGCGAGGATCCCCATGAGCGGCGTGCAGAAGGCTCTGCTCGGCCTGGTCCTCCAGGCCGCACTCGTGGCGTTCGGCATCTACGTCGGCGTCTCCGAGGGGGCCCTGCCGGGGGCGCCCATGCCCGCGCGGCTGGCCATCGCCGCCCTCTTCATCGGCGTCGCGATGCTGTTCGGCGAGGTGCAGCGCGTGCGGCGCGACATGGCGCTCCTCCTCTCCGCGTTGAAGGCGCAGGCGGGGGCGGCCGGCAGCAAGGACGCGCGCCTCGCCGTCGACGTGCTCCTCTCGGCCCTGGAGAGCCCCGAGTCGAAGGTGCGGGAGGTGGCCCACAAGAACCTCGTGCGCATCACCCGGCAGTCGCTGCCACTCGACGCGGCGCGGTGGAAGGCCTGGTGGAGCGGCGCCCGCGAGAGCTTCCCCGTGGGCGGCCTCCCGGACGAGGCGGCGGGCGGCTCCTCCCTCGTCGGGCGCGGCGATCCCCGGTAATCTTCGCGGCGCATGACGCCGGGCCCCTCCCCCGTCCGTTCCGACCTCCCCGAGGTCCTCGAACCGCTGCGGAGGGACCTCGACCTGGTGGGGAACGCCTTCGCCCGCATCGTGGCGACCAACGCGCCGCAGGTCGAGGAGATGGTCTCGCACGGCGCCCGGTTCACGGGCAAGCGGCTGCGTCCGGCCCTCACCTGCCTCGCGTCGCGGGTCGTCCGCGGGGGGATCACCGCGGACGTCGCCTCCGTCGCCGCCATCGTCGAGCTGATCCACACGGCGACGCTCGTCCACGACGACGTGATCGACGACGCCATGACCCGGCGCAAGGTCGCGACGCTGAACGCCCTCTGGGGCAACGACGAGGCCGTGCTGCTCGGCGACGTGCTCTTCAGCCGCGCCTACCTCGCCGCGGCCCGGCTCGACGACCGGTTCGCGAGCGTCTACCTCTCCGAGGTCGTGGGGGAGGTCCTCGAGGGCGAGATCCGGCAGGACCGGGAGCGCCACAACCTCGACCTCGACGAGACGACCTACCGGGCGATCATCCGCGGCAAGACCGCCGCCCTCTACGAGGCCGCCCTCGTGGTGGGGGGGCACTACGCCGGCGGCGACCGAGAGGTCGTCCGCGCGCTCGGGGCGTACGGCCACCACCTCGGGATGGCGTTCCAGATCGTCGACGACCGCCTCGACCTCGCCGGCGACGAGGCGACCGTCGGCAAGAGCCTCGGGGTGGACCTGCGCGAGGGGAAGGTGACGCTCCCCGTCATCCTCTGGCTCGCCGGGCGCCCGACCCGCGAGCGCCACGAGGCCCGCACCCTCGTCGAGGCGGCCGGCCACGACGACGCGGCCCGCGTGCGCCTCGTGCGGACGCTCGTCGCCGACGGGGCCATCGCCGCGGCCGACGCCGCCGCGCGCGACGAGATCGCCGCCGCGGAGACGGCGCTCGCCCGCGTCCCGGCGGGCCCCGACCGCGATCTCCTCGTCACGCTCGCGTCGTTCGTCGTCCGCCGCGTCCTCTAGGCGCCAGGTCGGACCCCGCTCACTCGAGGTCGAGGAAGAGCGGCACCGTCGGGTCCTCGCGCGGGGGCGGCGTGCGGCGCGCCGCGATCAGCGTGTTGCGGAACAGCATGGCGACGGTCACCGGGCCGACGCCGCCGGGCACCGGCGACACGCGGCAGCCCTTGGCCAGGAGCCCTTCGCGGTCCACGTCGCCCACGATCCGCGTGCGGCCGGGCTCGCCGTCGACGGGGACGGCGTTGATGCCGACGTCGACCACGACGCACCCCGACGAGACCATGTCGGGCCGGATGAGCCCGGCCTTCCCCACGGCGACCACCAGCAGCCCCGCGCGCCGCGTGTAGTGGGCGAGGTCCACCGTGAACTTGTGGCACACGACGGTCGTCGCGTTCCGCGCGAGGAGCATCAGGGCGACGGGCTTGCCCACGATCTCGGAGTGCCCGACGACGACGGCCTCGGCCCCCTCGAAGCGCACGCGCGCCGACTCGAGCAGCGCGATCACGGCGAGCGCGGTGCACGGCGCGAGGCCGTCGCGCCCGTGGACGACGTGGCCCAGGTTCTCCGGATGCACGCCCTCGACGTCCTTCTCGGGTGCGATCGCCCGCTGGAGCGCGCGGCCCGGCAACCCCGCCGGGAGCGGGAGCTGGAGCAGGACGCCGGTCACCGCGGGATCGTCGTTCGCGCGGCGGATCGCCTCGCGGACCTCGGCCTCCGTCGAGTCGTCGGGCAGACCGCGCACCTCGTACGCGATCCGCCACGCGTCCGCGCCCCGGCGCTGCCCGCGCGCGTAGGACTCCGCGGCCTCGTTGCGACCGACCTGGATCACGACGAGCCTC
>DATLLK010000249.1:0-13712 GCA_035537895.1 Planctomycetota bacterium | reverse complement strand
CTCCTCGCGAACGCGCTCCCCGCCGCCGCGGCCTCGGCGGCGGCTCCGCTTTCGCGCGGTCGCGCGCAGCGAGGGGCGAGCGGTCAAGGCCTCGCGTCCCGGGTCGGGCGGCGGGGGCGGCGTCGTGGTCACTTGGGCTTCGCTCCGCCGGAGACGAAGCCCGTGATCGCGACCTCCGTCACGGGCTCGCCCGGGATCGACGAGCGGATCTCGATCACGTCCACGACGGGGCCGCCCGGCGCCTCCGGCGGCAGGTCGATCGTCACGACCCAGTCCTTCCCCGAAGGCACGGCGCGGACCGTGACGACGCCCTTCCTCGCCGTGGCCTTCACCTCGCCCAGGTCCACGTCCTTCCCGAACGGGCGGCAGATCACGGCGGTCTGGCGGCCCTTCCCGGCAGGGACCATGCCGAGGTTCACGGTGCGCCGGTCCACCCAGACCTTCCCCGAGACGTAGGCCTGCACGCCGACGACGAAGCGCGGGTACGTCGGATCGTCCGTGCGCAGCAGCGCCGAGGTGCCGATCGTGCCCACCTTCGGAGGGGACTTGAACGTCGCCGTCACCTCGAAGCCCCGCCAGGGACCCTCCTCGAACGGCTTCGTCTCGAACGCGAGGTCGAGGCCGGGCGCCTCGACACCCGTCACGCGGAAGGGCTTGCCGACGCCCTCCTTCCATTGCGCGCGGAGCGTCGTCGAGGGCGCCGTGCCCGCGACGACGTCGCCGAAGAAGAACCGGGCCGGCACCAGCACGATCCCGGCGCTGATGTCGACGCGCAGCTTCAGCTCGGACCGGGGGTTCACGGGGTCGTTCGTCCGGAGCAGGATCCGCTTGTTCAGGACGCCGGCGAGACTGAGCGTGCGCATCGTGACCGCCACTTCGGCCGAGGCGCCGGGGGCGATCTCCCGGTCCCCGACCGTCGCCGCGCCGCATCCGCAGTCGGAGCGCACGTCGAGGACCGTGAGCGGCGCCGTGCCGGTGTTGCGGATCGTGAAGGTCGTGCGAAGTTCCTGCTCCTGCGTCGCGACCCCGAAGTCATGGGCCTCCCGGTCGAACTCGACGCGCGGGACCGGCCCCGGGGCGGGACCTCCGGACGCGGCGGGACCGGGGCCCGGCGGGACGGCCGGCGCCGGGGCGTCCTCCCCACGGGCCCGGGCGGCGAAAGCCAGGGCGGCGACCACGGCGAGGAGGGGGAGCGAGCGGCGCACGGACCGGATCTTATCGCCGGGGGCAAACGTCCTGACCCCCGGACCGCGGAGACGACCGTTGGCGTCTCGTCACCAGGTCGGCACGGGGCATTCGGGCTTGCGCCGCCCCCCCCTCGCCGAGGAAAATAGGTGCGCAGCGGGGGACGTCGATCCGGCGTGTGCGAAGTGGACACCGCCGAGTCCATCGCCCGCGGCGACCGAGGTGAGCCATGCCGTTCCCGAGCCCCTCGCGACTCGACACCTATCTCTCCCGCTACGCGGGACCCCACGGCCTCGACCTTCGGGTCTGGGCCGTCGACGCGACCGCAGGCGACTCCGCCCATCCCCCGACGATGGAGCGCGAGCTCTTCGGCGGCCCGCCGCGCCTCGTCCTCCTCGGCGCGGGAGAGGACGGCCTCGTCGTCGTCCGCCAGCAGCACGAGGGGAACGAGGACGTCCGCGGCTCCCTCATCCCGTGGGACCGCATCCGCACCGTGGAGCGCGACTCGCGCCTCGTGCGCGACGTCCTCCGGATCGAGATGTCGGGCGAGCCGTCGCTCGAGGTGGCCGTGAGCAACCACGTCCTCCTGCCGGCCAACCGCACCCAGGCGAAGGCCCTCTCCGACCTCCTCCGGCACCCGCAGCCGCCGTCGCGCGTGCGCCGTGGCGAGACGGGGGATCACCCGACGCTCGGGCTCGAGGCGAACCCGGTCTGACCCTCGCCGGACGCGGGACCGAAGCGCTCGAGGTACTCCCGGACCGGGAGCTTGCGTCTCGTCCGCTCGCTGCTCATGTAGCGAACCGTTCCGAACACCGGCCGCCGGGGCGCCCACGGCCGGTCGTAGCGGCCCAGCGCCCAGTAGATCCCCGCGTAGGAATTGGGGTCGCGCCCGTCGACGGCGTACCGGTCGTTCAGGCGGACGAGCACGCGCGCGGCTTCGCGGGGGGATCCCGTCCACTCGAGGACCTTCTTCGCCCAGAGCATTCGCAGGTAGTTGTGGATGCGTCCCTCCCGCCGGAGCTGCGTCTGGGCGGCATTCCACAATGGGTCGTGCGTGCGCGCCTCCTCCAGGTCCTTGGGGCGGTACCGGTGCGGGCGCGGGTCGCGCGCGTGCTCCTCGAGCGACCTCAACGCCCACGCCGGCAGCGAGTCGAAGGCGTCGTAGTCGTCGGGGCGGTGCACGCACAGGTTGTGGCCGAGCTCGCGCCACGTGACGACCTGGTCGAGGAACGCCTCGGCGGACGCCGAGGCGCCCCACCAGCCTTCTCGGCTCCCGTCGCCGCCGGGAGCGAGGTCGTCGGCGTCGAGGCCCTCGCTCGCGAGGACGGACAGCACGACGTCGTGCGCGGCGACGTGACCGAAGTGGAGCCACGGGGAGAGGCCGCTCGACGCTTGCGCGTCGGGCTCGTTGCGGCGCTCCGCGTACTGCGGGAGGCGGCGTCGGACGAACGCCCGCAGCGCTCGCCCGCCGGCCGTCGGTCCGCCGCGGTACGGCACCGGCTCGACGGCGTGGTCGATCGGCAGGGCGCCCAGCGCCTCCGCGTCCCCCGCGAGCAGCCGCGCCGAGGCCCTCGGCCACCGTCGCGCGATCGCGCGCGGCACCGGCACGCCGTCGGGCAGGCGCGCGCGGGCGAGCGGGTCGGCCGCGGGGACGCGGGCGATGTGGTCGGGCAGGTGGCGCTGGAGCCAGCGGCGGAATGCGTGGGCGGTCGAGAACGCCTGCGGCGTCGAGCGGACGGGGACCAGTCCGTTGCCGTCGACCGCCTCGAGGAGCACGGGGACCTGCCGCGCCGCCGCGGCGAGCATGCGGGGGAGGAAGAAGCAGGGCCAGTCGTCGCCCACGACGACGCACGCGTCGCGGGAGAGGGCGGCGAGGAGCCCCTTCCCCGCGCCGGCGCGGGGTTCCGCGTAGGGGTGGTAGACGACGCCGACCGCCGCGCACCGCGCGGCGTTGTCCGCCATGCCCTCGAGGACGAACCGGTGCAGGCGGTCGCTCGCCCAGCGGTACCCGCACCGCAGCGCCTCGAGGACGAGCAACGGCCGGTCGAGCGCCCGCGCGTGCTCGAGGGCGCGGTCGAGCGCGAACGACCGCCGCGTGCGGCGCGCCGCCGTCATCCACAGCAGGACGTACTTCCCCTCCTCCCGGACGGGCAGCGCGTTCATCGCGCGGATGCGGACCTGCGGCACGGGCGCCATCGACGGCTGACGCTGCCACCGTGCCCCGCACGGTGCAAGGCGGGGTCGCGACCGGCGCGACGGCGCCGGGGGCGGCCTTGCGCCGCCCCCTCGCGTGTCGGACCCGGAGTCCGGCGCGCCGATCAGCCGCCGACGAGCGCGGGGACCGTGCCGGTGAAGAGGACCGAGTCGTCGGCCGCGTCGCGCAGCTCGACGGCGCGCCCGACGAGGTCGTTCACGTCCGCGACGCCGAGCGGCAGCGAGCCGCCGTCGTCGGTCTCCATCTCGAGCTCCCCCTCGCCCTCGCCCCCGACCGTGAAGGACCCGACCAGGGCCAGCACGCCCGAGCCGACGGCGTCCTCCATCCACACATCGACGACGAGGCCGGGCGTCTGGCCTTCGACTTCGGCCTCGAAGCCCTGCTCCGTCTGCCCGTCCTCGACCTTGCTCTCGATCTCGACGTGGGCTTCGCCGGGCACGCCGCCGGCGGCCACGAGGAGCGCGCGGCCCTGGGCCTCGTCGCCCTCGTCCTCGCCATCCTCGTCGTCCTCGCCGTCCTGGACGGCGGGCAGGTCGGGCAGCGTCCCCGTGAGGAGGACCGTCCCGTCGCCCGCGTCGCGGACCTCGACGTCGCAGCCGACGAGCTCCTCGACCGTGGTCGCGCCGTGCGGGAGCACGCCGCCCTCGCTCGTGTCGATCTCCCACTCCGCCTCGCCGTCCGCGTCCGCCGTGCGCAGGCCGAGGTCGGCCTCGACGCCCTCGCAGATCACGAAGGCGCGGACCTCGCGACCGGGCGCCAGATGCTCGGCCTCGACCTCGAGCTTCTGCCCGTCCGACTCCGACTCGATCTCCGCCTCGCCCTCGACGTCGGGATCGTCGGAGGCGTCGGCGCGCACGAGGTGGACCTCGGCCTCGCGCTCCTCGTCTCCGCTGCACGAGAGGCGGACGGCCACGATCTCGCCGTCGTCCACCTCGAGGTCGACGTGGATCTCCTCGCCGTCCTCCACGTCCAGGACGTCGAAGTCGTCGTCCCCGACGTCGTCGTCGTCGCCGTCGTCGTCGGAGTCGTCGTCGGTCGCGTCCCCGTCGTCCGAGCCGTCGTCGGTGCCGAGCGCGCGGACGCCGAGCGGCGCGAGCGGGTCGACCACGCGCAGGGCCAGGGTGCCCGTGGGCACGGAGCCGAAGTCGAAGGCGCCCGTCCCGTCCGTCGTGAGCGATTCGCCGGTGCGGAGCAGGGTGATCCGAAGGCCGGACAGGTTCGAGGTCGTGCCGTCGCGCTCGACCACGCGACCGGAGAGGCTCGCGGTCCCGGTGGGCACGCCACCGCCTCCGCCTCCTCCTCCGCCGCAGCCGCTGAGCGCGAAGGCCGCCGTCGCGAGCAGTCCGATGAGAGTGATTCGCGTTCGCATGACGAAAGGCTCCTGTCGAGGGATCCCCACCTCACGCGAGGGGGAGCCTGCCGCCGCCTCGATGGATACGTCGGATGCGTCGCGATCCGTCCGTCCCAGAGGCCGCGCTCCGCCGGCCCGACAACGCGACGGGGGCGGACCTTGCGGCCCGCCCCCGGTCGGAGGTCTCGCGAAGCGCCTTTGGGGGGATGGGGGTTTCGAGGAAGACGCGTGCGGGACCTGCACGGGCGTGCCCGCCGGCCCCGACGCGTTGGCGTCCGCGATCTCGGGGCTTGGATGCCGCACGACGGGCCCTGGTTTCACCGTGCGAGCGCCTCGCGCGGACCGAGCGCACGCGTTCCCCCCGGCGAGCCTCTCGCCGGTAGGCTGCGCGAAGGACGCCGTGACTCCCGATCCCGACCTCGTCCGACGCTGCCTCGACGGGGACCGCACGGCGTGGTCGGAGCTCCTGGCTCGGTACGCGGACCTGATCCACGGGCTCCTCCACCGCACCGGGCTCGACGCGGCGGGCTGCGCGGACGGCTTCCAGGAGGTGTCTCTCCTCCTCTGGAAGAACCTGCGTCGCCTGCGGGACAGCGATCGCGTCCTGGCGTGGATCGCCACGACGACGAAGCGCGTCGGCTGGCGCATGGCGGAGCGCCGTCGCGCTCGCACGGACCGCGAGGCCTCCGTCGCGCGCGCGGATCGCGACCCCGCGAACGCGCCGGACCTCGCCCTCGCCGCGCTCGAGGAGGAGCAGGCGGTCCGGGAGGCGCTCTCCGCTCTGGCCGAGCGGTGCCGGCGACTGCTCGACGCCCTCTATTTCTCGCCCGGGGAGCCGTCCTACGACGGGGTGGCCGCGCGACTGGGGATCCCGAGGGGGTCCATCGGCCCGACGCGGCGGCGTTGCCTCGAGGCGTTGCGGCGGGAGGTCGAGGCGCGCGGATTCGGCCGCGAGGACGTATCCGTGGCGGCCCCTCCGGGCTCTGTCCCCGCGACGCCCGCGTCGGGCCGTCGGCGGAAGGGGCGGTCATGAGGGACGACGTGGACGACCTGTGGGCGGTCGCGATGGACCTCGCGGTCGGGCGTGAGGCGGCTTCCGCGCCGGTCCCCGACGAGCTGGCCGGGCTCGCCCGCCGGGTCGTCGCGACGGGGCGCCGCGTCGCGGGCCTGCCGAGGTGCCCGGCCGGCGTCCTTCGCCGTGCGGTTGCGATCGCGGACGCCCCGCCGGTCGGCCAGGTCGCCCGGCTGTGGGCGTTGCTCTTCGACTCGTGGACCTCCCCCGCTCCGGCGATGCGCGGCAGCGCGAGGACCCGTCTCCTTCGCTACGGCGGCGACGGCGGCGCGATCGACGTCGAGATGGCCGAGGCGGACTCGGGGCAGCTGTACCTGCGCGGCACGGTCGACTTCGCGGGGGCGGACTTGTCCCTCGAGGTCGCCTGCAACGACGGCGTCCCGCTCCGCGTCCCCGTTCGCGCGGGCGGCCTGTTCGAGATCTCCGTGGCGGCCCGCGCGCGAGGCGTGACGCTCATCCTGCGATCCGGCCGGCGCGTCGTCGCACGCACGCCGCCCCTCCCGCCCCCGAGCTGAGGCACGGCGCATGGCGGCGACCGCCCTCCCCGACTGGCTGGGCCGCGTGGTGCGGGCGCAGGGCCCCGCGCGCCGAGCGCGGGCCCGCGACGCCCTCGCGGCCCGGCGGCCCTGGGAGGACGTCCGCAAGGCCCTCGTCGCCGCCGTTCTCGCCGATCCCGTGGCCGCGAGGACCGCGATCGGCGCCCTGCGCGCCGAGGCCGTGGCCCGGCGGGAGCCCGAGGCCGCCGCCCGCCTGAGGCTGCTCGAGGGTCGCGCGGTCCACCGCGGCGGCGGGCTCGACGAGGCCCTCGAGCTCTACGTGCGCGCCGACCGCGAGCTGCGCGCGGCGGGGCTCGCCGACGAGGCGCGCGCCGTCGGCGTCGCGCGCGTCGACGCGCTCGCGACCGCCGGGCGCGTCGAGGTCGCCCTGCGCCTCGCGACCCGGCTCGCCCGCGAGATCCCGTCGACGCCGCCCTCCTCGCTGGCCGCCAGCCTCGCGGTCAACCGCGGGAACGCCCTGCGCCTGCGCGGCGACCTCGACCGCGCCGCGCAGGCATACGAGGGCGCCGCCCGCGACCTCGACGCGCTGGGCAACGTCCAGAGCGCCGCCGTCGCCCGCCTGAACGCCGGCGTCGCGCTCCTCGAGGCCGGCGAGGTGGACGACGCCCGCGCACGGTTCGCGGCGGCGGCGGAGGTCTTCCGGGCGCGCGGCGCCGCGGACCTCCTTCGCGAGGCGCGCTACGACCTGGCGTGGGCCGACGCGCACGCGGGCCGCCTCGGCGAGGCGATCCGGGCGCTCGCCGCGCTGGCCGACGAGCACCGGGAGGCGGGCCTCGCGCGGCGCGAGGCGCTCTGCCGCATGGACCTCGCCGACGCCCTGCGGCGCGCCGGGGACCTCGCGACCGCCGAGCGCGAGGCGGTGCGCGCGGCCGCTGCCTTCGAGGGCGTCGGCGCCCGGGCGGAGCGCGCGGAGGCGCTGTGGTTCGCCGCGTCGGCCGCGGCGTCGCTCGCCCCCGCACGCGCGACGGCGCATGCCCGCGCGGCGCGCCGCGCCGCGACGCGGGCCGGCCGGACCGCCGTACGCCTGCGCTGCGACGTCCTCCTCGCCGACCTCGCCGCGCGGCGCGGCCGCCCGATCCCGGCCTCGACCCTCCGCGAGCTCGCGACGCGGGCGAGGTCGGTCCGGTCGCCCGCGCTCTCGGCGGACATCGAGCTCCTCGCGGGCGACGCCGACCTCGCCGCGGGGCGCCGGGCGCAGGCGCGCCGTCGCTTCGAGCGCGTGCGCCGCGCGAGCGCCGGGCGCCCGTGGGCGCGCCTCGCGGCCGAGACGGGGCTCGCGCGTGCGGATGCGGCCGACCCGCGCCGCGCCGGAACGGCGCTGCGCCGCCTGCGCCGCGTCGCGCGCGTCCTCGACGAGGTGAGGAGCGGCCTGCCCGGCGCCTGGCTCCGCACGACGTTTCTCGCCGAGCGGCTCGATCCCTACCTTGCCCGCGTCGACCTGCTGCTTGCCCGGGACCGTCCCGCGGACCGGCGGGAGGCCGTCGCGCTGCTCGACGCCCTCGCGGCACGGCGCTTCCTCGCGGCGCGCCCGCCCGACACGGACCCTCGGCTGCGTCGGGCGCGCGCGCGCCTCGAGGCGATCTATGACCGCCTGGCGCGGGGCGAGGGCACGACGCGCGGTGGGGAGGCGGGCGGCCCCGCGCCCTCCGTCCTCGAGCGTCGGGCGCGCGCCTGGGAGCGTGCGGTCGCCTCGTCGTGGCGGCGGCGCGAGCGCGCCGACCGCGCGGCGCCCGGCGACGACACCGAGGTCCCCGTGCCGGCCCGGCTGCCCGACGGCGTGGGCGCCGTCCACCTGTGGCGCCGCGGCGCGCGCGTCCGCGGGCTCGTGCGCGTCGGCGACGACGTGGGTCCGTGCGCGGACCTCGGGCCCGTCGACGACGTCGCGTCGCTCGTCGAGTCGCTGCGGCTGCGCGCGCGCCGCTGGGCGCTCGCGCGCGCGGCCGATCCGTCCGCGGCCGATCCCGCGGGCGCGGAGCGCGTCCTCGCCGACCTCGCGCGGCGCTGCCTCGACCCGCTCCACCCCGAGCGCTGGCCGCGGGAGATCCGCGTCGTCGCGGACCCGACGCTCCCCGACCTTCCGTGGGAGCTGCTGCCGCTGTCGGGCGCGCGCCTCGGCGAGCGCCACCGCGTGCTCCGCGTGCCGGCGGTCTCGGTCGCGCCGCGGGAGGTGCCTCGCGGCGAGGGCACGGTCGTGCTCGCCGTAGACGACTCCGCCCTTCCGGGGGTCCGCCGGGAGGTCGAGGAGACGGCGCGCGCCGTCCCCGACGCCACGCTCCTCGTCGGCGCCGCGGCGACCCGCGCGGCCCTCTCGAGCGCCCTGCGCTCCGCCCGTGTCGTCCACGTCGCGGGCCACGGGTGGGACGCGGCGGAGGCGCCGCCGCTCGCCGGGATCCGCCTCGCCGACGGCTGGTTCAGCGCGGCCGACCTCCCGGTCGAGGGCGTGGGCGCCGACCTGGTCCTGCTCGCGGCCTGCCGGACCGGGCGGGAGAGCGGTGCCCCCGGGATCGCATGGGGCGGGCTCGTGACGGCGCTGCTCGCCGCCGGGGCGCGCCGCGTCGTCTGGACGGCGGACGACGTCGAGGACGCCGCCGCCGCGCGCCTGACCACCCTGTTCCACCGCGTACGCTCCTCCGCCGACGTCGTCGCCGCCTTCGGCGACGCGCTCGCGCGGACGGCCGCCCTCGAGGGCCACCCCGGCGCGGTCCTCGCCTTCCGCATGTCCGGAGTCCCCGCATGATCCGCTCGCACGCCCTCGTCCCGCTCGGCCTCCTCCTGCTCCTCGCCGCCTGCGGCGGCGGAGGCGGGGGCGGCGGATCGGGCGGCGACGATCCGCCGCCGCCCGCGAGCACGACGCAGGTCGTCGTCGAGGTGGAGGACCGCGAGGACCTCGACGAGCTGTGCGAGGAGACGGGCGCGACCGTGAAGGGCGAGGTGCCGGGCACGACCTACTACACGGTCGAGCTCCCGCCGGGCGTGACCGTGGACGAGTTCCTCGCGGACCTCGACGACGACGTGCGCGTCGTGGATGCGGACGAGGACGCCGGCGTGGAGTTCCCCGAGGGCGGCGGCTCGACGATCCCCCTCTTCGGCGACGAGGCAGAGGACGAGGTCCTGATGCAGGTCGCGCTGACGCGGGTGGGCGCCCCCGTCGCGCACCTGCGCGCGACGGGCCTCGGCGTCGTCGTCGCCGTGATCGACACGGGCGTCGACGCCTTCCACCCGCTGCTCGCGGGGCGCATCGCTCCGGGCGGGCGCGACTTCGTCGACGGCGACGACGACCCGGCCGAGGAGCGGAACTTCCTCGACGACGACGGCGACGGCCGCGTGGACGAGGGGTACGGTCACGGCACCTTCGTCGCGAGCCTCGTCCTCGCGATGGCGCCCGGCGCACGGATCCTCCCGATCCGGGCGCTCGACACGGACGCCGTGGGCACGGCCTCGACCGTCGCGAGCGCGATCTCGTGGGCGGTGTCCCAGGGTGCCGTCGTCGTGAACCTGTCGGCGGGCCTCGCGGTCGACCTCAAGATGATCAAGCAGTCCGTCGAGAGCGCGCGCCAGGCAGGCGTGATCGTCGTCGCCGCGGCGGGCAACCGCGCCTCGCAGGTCGACTTCCCCGCGATGCTGTCGCAGACCGAGGCGGTCACGGCCACCGACCTCTTCGACCGCAAGGCGTCCTTCGCCTCCTACGGGAGCGCCGTGGACCTCTGCGCGCCCGGCGAGGACCTGCTCGGAGCGCACCCCCTGGGGCCGAACGGCACCGCGCGCTGGTCGGGCACCTCGTTCAGCACCGCGCTCGTCTCCGGCGCGTTCGCCCTCCTCCGCGAGCGCTTCCCCGGGATGTCCCCCGAGGCCCTCATCGAGCGCCTCGAGGGCACGGCCGTGTCCGTGGACGGGCTCAACCCGCTCTACGCCGACCGGCTCGGCGAGGGGCGGATCGACGTGGACGCGGCCACCGAGTGACGGCGGGCGCTCGCGCCGGCGCGGATCCCGTTCGCGCGGCGGCAGGCCGGGGACGCGCACGCCCGGCCGTTCCCCGGCTTGGGCCCCGCACCGCGGCCCGCGTACCTTGACGCGTTCGGCCCGCAACGGTCGCGGGCGCGGAGAGTTCCATGTCCGAGGTCCGCGGCTACTACCGTCACCCCACGATCCACGGCGACACGATCGTCTTCGTCGCGGAGGACGACCTGTGGTCGGTCCCCGCGACGGGCGGCGTCGCGCGGCGGCTCACGGCGAACCCGGGCACCGTCTCGTTCCCGGTGTTCTCGCCCGACGGCCGCCAGCTCGCGTTCACGGGCCGTGACGACGGGCCCCCCGAGGCGTACGTCATGGACTCGCAGGGGGGGGAGCCCCGGCGGCTCACCTGGTTCGGCACGCTGACGGCCACCGTCGCGTGGACCCGCGACGGGACCGCCGTCGTCGCCGCCTCCGACGCGGGCCAGCCCTTCCGCGGCTACCACCACCTGCACGCCGTGCCGGCGGCGGGAGGACCCGCCGAGCCCCTGAAGCTCGGGCCCGCGCGGGGGATCACGTGGCAGCCCGACGGCCCCGGCGTCGCGATCGGGCGCAACTCGGGCGACCCGGCGCGCTGGAAGCGCTACCGCGGCGGCACCGCGGGCACGCTGTGGGTCGACCGACGCGGCGACGGCCGATTCGAGCCGCTCGTCCGCCTGAAGGGCAACCTCGCGAACCCGATGTGGATCCGCGACCGGATCTACTTCCTGTCCGACCACGAAGCCCACGGGAACCTCTACTCCGTGCTGCCCGACGGCTCGGACGTCCGGCGCCACACGGACCACCAGGACTACTACGTCCGGTTCCCCTCGACCGACGGCACCCGGATCGTCTACCACGCGGGGGCCGACCTGTTCGTGTTCGACGCGGCGCGCAACGCCTCGAAGAAGCTCGACGTCTTCCTGCGCAGCGCCCGCCCGCAGCGCAATCGCAAGTACGTCCCCTCCGCGAAGTTCCTCGAGAGCGGCGACCTCCACCCCGACGGCCACTCGCTGGCGGCCGTCGTGCGCGGGGGCGTCCACGCGATGGGCCTCTGGGACGGCCCGAGCGTGCGGCTCGGCCGAGGCCCGGGCGTCCGGCACCGGCACGCGCAGTGGCTGCCCGACGGCCGGCGCCTCGTGGCGATCTCCGACGAGGGCGGCGAGGAGGGGTGCGTCGTCCTGTCGACGGACGACCCCGCGTCGAGCCGCCGCATCGAGGGCGACATCGGGCGCACCCTCGAGCTCGCCGTCGCGCCCGCGGGCGCCGACCGCGTCGCGATCGCGAACCAACGGCAGGAGGTGATCCTGCTCGACCTCGCGACCGGGAAGCACCAGGTCGTCGAGAAGAGCCCGCACAACCGCATCGACGGGCTCGCCTGGTCGGCCGACGGCCGCTGGCTCGCCTACGGCTTCCCCGACACGCGCCGCACGTCCTCGATCCACCTCCACGACACGCAGACGGGGACGACGACCCGCGTCACGCGGAGCGACTTCCACGACGGGACGCCGTCGTTCGATCCCGAGGGCAAGTACCTCTACTTCATCTCGTATCGCTGGTTCGACCCCGTCTACGACACGCAGTACTTCGACCTCGGGTTCCCGAAGGGTGCCCGGCCCTGTCTGATCACCCTGCGCAAGGACGCCCCCTCGCCGTTCTCCGCCACCGCGCGCACGCCGCGCGCGCCCCAGGGCATGGGCCCCGACGCCTCGAAGGACGGCAAGGACGGCGCGAAGGAGCCGGGAAAGGACGGGGCGAAGGAGGGGCCGATGCCGCCGACGACGCCCGTGGTCGTGGACCTCGAGGGGATCGAGGACCGCGTCGTCGCCTTCCCCGTGCCCGAGGGCCGCTACGTGCGCGTCGCGGGCGCCCGCGGCCGGGCGCTCTTCCTCTCCTTCCCCGCCGAGGGCTCGCTCGAGCAAGACGGCTCGATGGCCGTCGACCCGCCCGCGAAGGGGGTCCTCGACGCGTGGGTGTTCGAGGACGACAAGTCGGTCACCGTGGCCGACCGCGTCACGACCTTCTCGCTCTCGCGCGGCGGGAAGGCGCTCCTCGTGCGCAGCGGCGCGCGACTTCGGGCGATGTCGGCCACGGGGAAGGCCGCCGACCTGCAGGCGAAGGACGACGCGTCCCGCGAGACCGGATGGGTCGACCTCGAGCGCCTGCGCGCGGCCGTCGTGCCCGGCGCCGAGTGGCGCCAGATGTTCCGCGAGGCCTGGCGCCTTCAGCGCGACCAGTTCTGGACGCCCGACCTCTCGGGCGTCGACTGGGTCGCCGTCCACGACCGCTACGCCCCCCTCGTCGACCGCGTCGCCTCGCGCGCGGAGTTCTCCGACCTCATGTGGGAGGTCCAGGGCGAGCTCAACACCTCGCACGCCTACGAGATGGGCGGCGACTACCGCCCCGAGCCCGCGTGGCACCAGGGCTTCCTCGGGGCCGACCTCGCCCTCGATGCCGCGACCGGCTCGTGGAAGGTCGCGCGCCTCCCGCGCGGCGACTCGTGGGACGCGGCGCGGTCCTCGCCGCTCCGCGCCCCGGGCGCGAACCTGCGCGAGGGCGACGAGATCCTCGCGGTCGACGGCGAGCCCGTGGGCCGCGACGCGACGCCCGCCCAGCGGCTCGTCAACCTCGCGGGACGCGACGTGCGCCTGACCGTCAAGCCGGCCGGCGGCGAGACGCGCACGATCGCCGTCCGCGCGCTCCGCGACGAGCAGCCCCTGCGCTACCGCGACTGGGTCGAGCGCAACCGCGCGCACGTCCACGCGAAGACCGGCGGGCGCGTGGGCTACGTCCACATCCCCAACATGGGCCCGTTCGGCTACTCCGAGTTCCACCGCTACTACGGCGCCGAGGTCGACCGCGAGGGCCTCGTCGTGGACGTGCGCTGGAACGGCGGCGGCCACGTGTCCCAGCTGCTCCTCGAGAAGCTCGCGCGCGTGCGGCGCGGCTACGACGTGAGCCGCCACTCGTCGCCGGCGCCCTACCCCGACGACGCGCCCATGGGGCCGATGGTGGCGCTGACGAACGAGTACGCCGGCTCGGACGGCGACATGTTCAGCCACTGCTTCAAGCTCTACGGCCTCGGGCCGCTCGTCGGCAAGCGGACGTGGGGCGGGGTCGTCGGGATCTGGCCGCGCCACGCCCTCGTCGACGGCAGCGTGACGACGCAGCCGGAGTTCGCGTTCTGGTTCCGCGACGTCGGCTTCGGCATCGAGGGCCACGGCACGGACCCCGACGTCGAGGTCGAGATCCTGCCGCAGGACCACGCGGCGGGGCACGACCCGCAGCTCGAGCGGGGGATCGCCGAGATCCGCAAGCTCCTCGACGAGAAGAAGCCGGCGC